>NZ_JBRREI010000016.1:0-85138 GCF_056760195.1 Stenotrophomonas sp. STEN020 | reverse complement strand
CCCCCCCCCCCCCCCCCCCCCCCCCCCCCCCCCCCCCCCCCCCCCCCCCCCCCCCCCCCCCCCCCCCCCCCCCCCCCCCCCCCCCCCCCCCCCCCCCCCCCCCCACTACAGCTCCCTCCCTTTCGCGCAGCGAAGGGGAGGGTTGGGGAGGGGTAGGCTCTTCGCTACCTGGCACAGCAACGGCTTCGCGGCCAAAGCCGCTCCTAGATTCCCGCCACCAACGCACGCCGCAGCGCGAGGTTATACGTGGTCGCATAGATGGCAGTCACCGACAACGGCACCACAATCGTACGCAGAATCTCCGGCGTACCAGCCACCCAATGGATACTGCTGAGCAGGCTCAACGAAGCAATGACAGCAAGCAACGGCGGCACCCAATAGCCAGACCGACCCGGCAAGCGGGCCGACAGCGCCTCGATCATGCGCTTCAGGAACAAAGTGATCAGCGCCGACAACGTGCCCTGCACTACTCCCGCAATCAACGGCCGCGGCATCGGATGCGCCAGGTTGGCGAAGGTAGCCCAGCTGCCCATGGCGATGAAGGCCACAGCCATATGCAAGGCACTATTGCGAGCTGCTGCGGCAGTAGTTGGCGACACGCGTTTGATCCTATGGGCGGAGCAGTAGAACTGCGCTGCAGCATGACGGATGCAGTAGCCATGGTTCAACTCGGCCGCACCGCCAAGCTGGAATACCGCCAGGAAAAAACTGGCGATACCGACCCGGCACCCGGATCAGCTGACAACAACCACAGCGAAACTGTGAACATCTTGGAGATGAGACCGTTTCAGCTCCAAAGGCCGTGCATACGCAAGGACGGCACCGCAACCACCAGAAAATTCAACTCACTACTCCACTCCAAGAAACACCCGCATGCGCGCCAACTCCGCATCCAACTCTTGGACAAAAGCAACGTCCCGCGGAGTTCGCCCTGCGACGTAGTGCAACTCGGCGTTCAACGCCCCGCCAGCAACCGACAGATTGCCCCAGCCAATCACCCGATCACCCCACAGCAGCGGCAAAGCGTAGTAACCCAGCTTGCGCTTGGGCGCAGGTGTGTACGCCTCGAAGCGATACGCCCAGCCCCAAAACAGCTCGAAGCGGCGACGGTCCCATACCACCGGGTCGAACGGCGTCAGCAGCCGCACTTGTGCATCCGGCTTCCAGCGGCGGCTTTCCGCGCGCTCATCAGCCGGCCAAACCCAATCAACGCCATCCACCCGCGCCCGCTGCAAACGTTGCCGCGCACGCACCAGCGCAGCCTTGCGCGCGTCTTTCCACTGCGGAACGCCATTGCCCAGATAGGCCACCAACTGACCGAGGCTGGCATCCGGCAGCGGCGCGTACTTGCCGACAATCAGATCGATAAGCACATCCATGCGCGCATCGATATCACTCTTGTGCACCGGCGGAGTCGCTTCGCGTGCCGCATACACGCGCGTACCGCCATCGCGTCGCGCCACCCGTAACAGTCCGCGATAGTGCATTCCATCGAGAAGCTGGGTACTGGCGTTGGACGAGCCACCGAACCAATTGGTGGTCTTGCCGTGCGCGAAATGTGCATCCACCTCACGCGGGTGTACCGCTCCACGCTCGGCTATGAAGGCCTGCACCGCCTGCGCCTGTTTCCAACGCGCAGGCGTCCATTCCATCCGCGCCTGCCGCGGATGCATCAGCGCATGATGCGCTCGCGGCAGGAAGCCATAGTTGACGAAGAAGTCCTCTTCCAACGGTAGCCGCGGATAGCGCCGTTCCAGGTCACCGGCCCGATAACCCACAACCCTATGCCGCAAGGTCAGATCCTGCGCCCGCGCCGGGGCGCGGATCGGATCGGCCTGGACAAAGCCCAGTTTGCCGATCGCCCGCATCAAGCTTGTTGGCTTGAAGAGTGAACGGGCGACGGCGTAGCGACGGAGATGATCGAGGGTAAGGTTCATATGTGAATGATGCCAGCAGGTAACGTGCTGGAGACAACGCCGTAAAGGGCATCTGTAGCAGCAAGGAAAAACCAGCTTCCCGCCGCGACCATCCCCTGAAGCAAAATCGCGCCTATTCCCAGCATTGCCTTAGCGAAACAGCCGCATTCCGGAACCGCAATACCGACAGAATCTGCAGAGGATCTGGCCTAAAACTTCCTTGCAGCACAAGCTGCTCAATCTGGGAAAGCGATGAAAAGCAAGCCACATATCCTCATAACCACAATCCTCGCGCTTCTACTGGCCCCGATCTCGCTACCGGCTATCGCCGGCGGAGTTGTTGAATGCAACCGCTGTCCATCGACTTCAAACGCAGCCATATCAAATGGCAACGGACTCACCGTCGTTGTAGATTTCGAAAGTGCTGAGCTGACAGCCTACGAGGTTGAATACGACAGAGAACTGAAGCGCTGGCGAGCCATGCGCACGGCCATACCATCACAGATATCGGCAGCGTTCTATCGGGTGATGGATTCCGCCTCCTTGGAATCTTCATCAGCACAGCCGACAGCACCTGCCAACCATGATCGAAACCGAGCAAAGAACGGTGCAGCTGCCATCCCGAAGTCCGACAAGAGCAAGGGTGGGCTCACCGTCACCGTGCATCCCGACAACCCGCAGTACTCCAATCCAACTGGCTTCACATTCCCGAATGCTTACAAAGACTTCAGCGCCAGCGATATCGTTCTTTCAGCAACATCAAAAGCAAAATTCGGACAGTATCTGGCTGCAGGTCTTGCAGGTGCAGACACAGGCAGCGCCGCCTGGAACTCGGTAGCATTCTCTGTACAGGAGCTCGCACTTTCCTGGGGGGCGAAGCACGGCGCCGGCGCGATAATCGTGGTTGTCAAATGGCGGGATGGATCGCAAACAGTCTACAAGGTCACAACCGACAACGTCACCGAAGCAAAGTACGTAGAGGGAGAAAGCAGAGACAGCGAAGGTAACAAATTCCCCGACACAACCATCTCCACCCCCGTCACCGCTCCTGGCTACGTAGGAGATTACTACTTCGGCGAGGGCAGTCAGGGCAACCGCAACCTAGGGCGGTGGATCGATTCTGCTCGTCGCTACGGCATCCCCATCACCGGCGAAACCAGGGACCGAAATCGCTTGTTGTGCACCTGGGATGGCCGGACCATCCGCTGCGCAGTACGGTAGCCCCTCTCGAAATCGGTCGCAAAGGCCGGGACGGCTAGCACTGTCCCGGTCGCGAAGATTACAGAAACTCCCTTCGCAGGAAAGCGCCACCTCGATCAGAACAACTTCGTGCGAGAAAATCGACCATCCGATGCCAGCACCGGTCAGACAAACCCCCAGCAGCCTCAGCGCGGCCAGCACCCACTTCACCGCCAGCGCCCATACACCCCGGATCAGTTGCGCCAGCAAGCCAAGCCTCTCAATAGCACGGGAAGCCTATGTACCAACTCACTGGCGTTGCTCTCGTCACCGGTTGCGATGCAAACTCGGATGCCCGCGGCAATAGGCGCATCGGCGATCATCACCGACCTCAGCAGCCAACCTCAGTCCATCTTCTCCACTGTTGCAGAGTCCGTCCTCGCCCTTACTTCGCCGCCGTCGCCCCGCCCAGGTGCTGCCCAAGGAAGGACAGCAGCCGCGCGTAGTACTCGCGTCGGTGCGGCTCGGTATAGAAGCCGTGGCCTTCGTTTGGGTAGTACAGGGTTTCTACTGGTACACCGGCTTTCTTCAGCGCACGCTCCATGCGTTTGCTGTGCTCGATGGGTGCGCGCTCATCCTTGCCGCCTGCGGCAAGGAACACCGGTGCCTTGATACGGTCGGCCAGATTCACCGGCGATCGCGCCCCAAGGTCGGCGCGGTCGCCCATCCAGTCGCTGGCCCAGGTGCGGCCTGAACTGCTGCGATTTGAGGCATTGCGATGCATCAGTTCAAGGTCATAGACACCTACATAGCCGGCGGCGCAGCGGTAAAGGTCGGGGTCGCGCGCCGCGCCCATCAAGGCGGCATAGCCGCCGTAACTTGCGCCGTAGATGCAGATACGCTCACGGTCAGCCACCCCTTCTGCGATTGCCCAGCGCGTGGCATCGGCAAGGTCGTCCTGCATGCGCCCGCCCCATTCGCGGCTACCTGCTTCGGTATAGGCACGGCCGTAGTTGCCCGAGCCACGGTAATTGACCCGCAGTACCGCGTAGCCTGCAGCCGCCAACAGCTGGGCGTCGTCATCGAATTGCCATTGGTCGAATACGGTGAACGGGCCGCCGTGCGGCAGCAGCACCATCGGCCGCGGTCCACTCGCCGGCTGCAGCGGCTCGGTCAGATAGCCATGCAACTGCATGCCATCACGTGCACGGAAGCTGACGTAGCGTGATGGCGGCACCTGCTGCGGCTCAAACCATTCGCGGCGGCTGAACATGCGATCAGCCTTGCGCTCCTGCGTGTCGAACAGGAAGTAGTCACCGTTGTTGCGGTCACTCCATACAAACAACAGCACATAGCGACCATCGCTGGTGGCCGAGGTCATGCGCACCGCGTCGGTGCCGAACACCTTTTCCAGACTACGGTAAAAACGCGGCGTGCGCGCAGCATCATCAAAGAAGCGGTTGCTGATGCGTTCGTTCATGAACGAAGCGCCGATAGGCGTCTTGCCGTCCATGTCATAGAGAATCTGATACGGATCGACCAGCGGGTCACGCAGCAGTGTCACTTCCTGCCCGCTGGCCGGGTCCCAGGACACGATGCTGTCCGGCCCACTGGCATGCTCGACCTGCAGGTAGGCGAGCTTGCCATCTGCACTGAAGCCCAGCGGGAAACGACGCTGGCCGCTGCTGCCGGCGTCGTTGATCAAACGCCAGTCCTGCCCACGCGCCTCGCGGTAGAACAGTTTGGAGATGTTGTCGGCCTTGGAACCCACCGCGAAGCGCACCTCGCCGGCCTGATCGGACACAAAGCTGGCGCGTTGTACCGGCACCTCGGCGATACGTACGCGGTTGCGGCTGTAGATATCGAGCTTCTCGATACGAACGACAGGATCGCTCGTCACCGGCACCGCCGACACCAGCACGTTGCGCGGATCGCCGGCCAGCGGATCGAGCATGTACACAGACTGCTCGAAGGTATTTCGCATTTCCGTGACCAGCCCGGGTTGGGTGCGCACGCCGTAAGGGCTGGCCAGTAACATGCTGTACTTGCCGTCCACGTTCACCGCATACAGTTCGCCGATCGCTACCGGCTCATCACGTGAGCCCTGCTTGCTCGATAGCGAAACCACCACCCGCTCGTCGTTGGCCCACCAGAAGTCATCGACCACCGAATCCGGCCCACCCATGATCTTGGCAGTGAACGCATTGTCCTCGCGCCGCAGGATCAGCAACGCGGTGCGGTCTTCCAGCGGCTTGGTCACCGCAAAGTGCTTGCCGTCAGGCGAGATCTTCACCCACTCGTAGACATCCTGCTGCACGAACGGCGTGATATCGATGGTGTCGGCGGCCCGTATTCCCACCGATACAACACACAGCACAAGCGCCAACCAGACCCGCATACCGCCCCCCCTTCCTTGGTTATCCAGCCCCCGCTGGTAGGCGGAGCATATGTCAAAACCGCGGGCTGCGCCCGGCTCCCGGTTTGACCCCCGTATCTCAAACCCTGCGCCCTATTTCGCAGCCTCACGCTTTGCGAGGTCTGCACTGCATTTCACCCCTACAGTGTGTTGCACCCGATAGCCGATTTTCCGGGCCATCGCTTCCACGCCATCAAGGCGCGCATACAAGAAGCTATTGGCCGGCAACAATGCTCTCAAACGCTCACTGACGGGAATCGACCAGTTTTCCGGCGCCGTATCACTTCCATTCACGGGTTCGCCCACGCGCCACGGAAGCATCAGTGCCTTCTGTGATTCCGAGTGCAGCACCTGGCGCCGCCCGTCGGCCCAGATCAATTGAATGATTGCGAACGGATAGTCATCGGTACAACTGATGCCGTTGCCATACAGGTCAGCCACCAGCGCCGACACGCCCTTGCTCTTGACGTACTGAGCAGCCAGCAAGCGCTGCGTTGCTTCGCTGCAGCCGTTCGACAGAAAGCTTTCCCAGTCTCCGCTAGGGATCAACTGGCCGCGACGATAGTGCGCGGCCACGCCCCGAATCCCGCGGCCTCGATCCCAGGCCAGCTCGCGAACCGCGTCAACCAAGGCCGCTACCGTAGCGACATCAACATCACGGCGCACGCTCCTGCGACCACCATTGCGGTCCTGGTAGCTGCTCTGCAAGGTGTAGTCCTGCCTCCCAGCAAGCCGCTCAAGCACGAAGCTTTCCTCGATCGTTCCCCAGCCCATGTGCTGGTAACTGATGAGGACGCGGACGGGTAGAACTTCCCCCGGTGCGGCGGCTGTCGCTGGCGGCACATACACCAGCAGCAGGAGCATCGCCGTCCCGCCCATCCAGTGGCGATACGGACGCAGCAACGCTTCAACCGGACCTGAGTTTGTCGGGCTGCAACGCGAATACAGCAAGCGGATGGGACGCCACGCGAGTACCGAACGCACGGCAACTCGCCCCGCAGACGATAGCCGGTTCAATGCAGGTACAACCCCGAATCGCATGCCATCTTCCCCTAAGTTGAGCTGCCACTGCTTGATTCTGCATTGCCCAGGAGTGCGAGCAATCCGGCTCCGAAGCAGGCTGTTAGTGAACCGTATCCAGCGTTGCGTTGACCCAAGCATGACCCTGATTCTGCTCCACACGATTGCGGCCAGTGTTCTTGCCTCGATACAGCGCCGCATCAGCCTGCTGCATGGCCTGGCTCAAACCTTCCGCGCTGGCAAAGCTGTCCGAGACGCCAATGGTCACCGTGCAGCGCAGCCCTTCGTAACGTGCGCCCTGCACCATCACCGCCTGCTCGATGCTGCTACGCACACGCTCGGCCACACGCAGGGCCGGCGCGTCGTCGGCGCCAATGCAGATCGCGGCAAATTCCTCGCCGCCCAGCCTGCAGACCAGGTCGCCCTTGCGCACCGAGGCACGCAAGGCATCAGCGACGCCGCACAGCACGGCATCGCCTACTTGATGACCGTAGGTATCGTTGATGTTCTTGAAGTGGTCCACATCGACCAGCAGCAAGCGCGCCGAAGTGCCGGGGCGTCGAAAGCAGGAACTCAGCTCCGTGCCCAGGCCGCGACGGTTGAGCAGCTTAGTCAGCGGATCGCGCGCCGCCATGAACCGCAACTTGTCGGTCAGCCTGCGGAGCACCAGCCAGACGATCGACGGCGGCAGGATGGTCGCCAGCGAGCACATGTAGACATAGAAGATCATCGAGAACTGGCCATCCATGCTCAGCGCCACAAAGCCGCCGGACAGCAGCTTGCTGAGCTTGATGACGTTCAACACGCATATGCCGCTGATCAAACCGGCAAAAAGCAGCACCTCACCGCGTAAGTCCTTGGCGAAGCTACGCACGCCGTACAGCAGCATCGCCACCATGCAGATGAACCAGACAGCACAGGTACCTGCCAGCAACGCATAGCGCGCCACCGGGCCCACCGCCCAGTTCACCAGAATCTGCAGGAGGCTGTAACCGACCGCCAAGTACAACAGTGGCCTGGCCAACGGCGTAGCGAGACCAAAGAAACGCGCCCCGCCCACGCAGTACGCCAGCAAGGAGCACAGCGTCAGCGTGTGGTTGACCATGCTGATCCAGCTCCAGCCCGGCGGCCCTTCCAGCAGCTGCAGCACATAGGCCCCGCCCAGCATCAGATTGGCCGCCGCAAAGACGTCCATACCCATCTTCTCGTCCTGAAGGCGACGACTGATGAGTTGGAACATCAAGCTGAAGCTCAGCAGGTAAACGCAGAGCATGCCGACTAGGAGGGTGGCGATCATTGGGTGTTTTGGAATTTGGAGCGGAGTGGTTTTGGGGCCGCCCCGGAATGGAAGCTGGCGATTAGGGCTTGCGACGTAAGGGCAAGAACTCTGGCACGCGCAGGTTAGCGCCACCAATGGGCAGGTATCGTACAAAATCCGTCGGCTTGTCGGGATTTGAATCCAATAACCGTTCAAGTAACCCTGTCCGCCTGAAACTCTTACGATCAATAGTGTTTTGGCGAGTTCCCATCTTTCTAGCATGACCAACTTGGCTCAAGCAGCTTCGGTGTTATCTATCGTCGCTGGAAAAGAGCGATAACGTAAAATCTCTATCACTGAAATGCTTAGGTCCTGCTCTCCACAAGTCCGCAGTAGCGGTGTTCTAGCGGAGAACTCACTTAGTCCAACGTAGTCGCCAATATTTACCCAACCCAACCTGAGCAATCTTCAAGAACATAGCGGGAGCACCGCACGTCCCATCGGGCCTGAGCAGCCACGAACAGGGATACGCGCTGGATCACAGACCCCGAATGCGGGAGGGATAGCACCTCGCCCTCTTCAGCATCCCGCAGCGCCAAAAACTCGTGAAATGCGTGATCCAGATCGCTCGGTCCATCGGCGTAATGCTCCCAATGGCGGCGCTGCAATCCTGGCAGCAAGACTTGCTCTGGCACGAACAGATCTCCCGGATCCAAGCAGGATCGAATCGTCGCTTCATGGCCCCGTTTGGTGCCTAGCAGCAACACTGAGCCATGCGTCTTTCAGTTCCCCGCGTCCCGGTACATGTACTCCAACACGGCGTGCACCTCGCCCTGCCCCATAAAGCAAACCTCAGCTTCAGCAAAGGGACGAATCTCGACCATTCTCGTCGCAGAAGCTGAGATGCTGAATATGCCGATTCAGCAAGGACGCAACCAACAGCCAAACGAGGAGCATCCTGATAGACATATTTGCTATTCAGTGCACTCACGGCCAACTTTCGCCTATTCTCTGTCACACAAACAGGAATCATCATGGCAGACGAAGCAGCAGAGACCGGCAAGCCTTGGACAGCGGCGGAAGTAGCTGAAACTACAACAGCATACTTCCGCATGCTGCGGATGCAGGAGCTTGGCCAGCACTTTGTTAAGGCACAGCTTGTACGCGAGCTTTGCAGCAAAATCCCTGCCCGAAACACGAAGTCGATCGAGTACAAATTTCGCAACATAAGCGCGGTATTGAATGGTCTTGGAGTACAGACCGTTAGCGGCTACAAGCCACTTCCGAACATTCAACATCTGCTCATCGACGTTGTTGCAGACATGCTGGCAGAGGACAAAGTCCTGGACGAGGCCACTATCACAAGCGTAGAAAAACCAGTCGAACCAAATATATTCGTTGACTTTGCCAGCTTTGTAAAAGGCATTCCCGCACCAAAGCACAGAATAAGTGAGCAGAACGCTGCTTGGATACAAGGCAAAGCTATAAAGCGCGACTACCTTGAGCGCGAATCACGCAACCGCTCACTTGGCCATGCCGGCGAACTACTAGTCATGGAGTACGAGGTACACCGCCTGCATGCGGCCGGTGCCAAACGATACGTCGACAGAATCGATCATATCTCTAACACCCAGGGAGATGGACTGGGATATGACATCCGCTCCTTCGAGGTCGATGGCCGCGAGCGTTATATTGAGGTAAAGACTACGGCCTATGACGCGGAAACCCCGTTTTTTATCAGCCCCAATGAAGTCAACTTCTCGAAGAACATGGCTGATCAGTTCCACCTCTACCGGGTATTTAGCTTCCGCAAAAAGCCTCAAATGTTTATTGTTCCTGGCTCAGTAGACGCAAACTTTAAACTGGACCCAGCTAGCTTTCGGGCTACCGTGCTTGGCACCTAGAATCCCTATCCAGCCGAAACAAGATCCCACCTATATCGCTTTAACGGCAAAGACCAGAGAGAAATTAATTCGACTCTGACCCCTGTCTTCTCAGGCATGCCCTACGACAACTCAATGATCGAGAGCCTCTTAGCCAATATGAAGCTTGAAATCAACGATGGCCGTCCGTTCCCAAGTCGAGAAGCAGCAAGGACCGCCGTCTTCGAGTACATCGAACTGTTCTATAACCGAGCCCGGCTCCATTCAGCCCTCGGCTACACCACACCTTTACAGGCCGAGCAGCAATATCAACAGGTCGGGGGTGTCCCCTGACTACCTTATCCATGGAATCCGGGGCAGTTCACTCTGACCCCCGGTTTTCTCTGTTTTCTCCTGCTTTCTTGAACCACTGACAGTCGAAGCTCCTAACTTGCGACTTTCCGGGTCTGCGCCTTAACCACAAACTTCTTCCCTGTGGCGTCATTGAAAAGGCGAATCAGAATACGATTGATGTCCTCAACATCAAAACCGACCTCCATCAAAGAATCAGCACCACTCCGCTTGTATGTCGCTAAGGCATAGGCCCTGTAGATAGGGTCAGAGAAAGAATAGAGGCCAGCTGAAGAGTCAAATCGAATAAGCGCACCATTCTCGACCTTGAGTAGTTTAGTAAGCACATTTTTTAGGTTGGCATCTTGATAGGTGGACTCGCCCTCCCTTATTTTACGGAGAATATCAAGTCTAGCCGCACCATTCTCGCCAAGAGCACTTAATGCCTCGATGACCAACTGCGCATTCTTGTACTTCTCATTCTTTTTCGGCTTTAGTGCTTTGGAGAAAGAGCTTTTAATACTATCAGACGCTTCTTCGATGTAAGTCTTAAGCGCTTTCTCAAAATGGGTTTGATCAATGACCTGGGCATCACCCTGAACCGTCTCAACCAGACCCACTGAATTACACATATTCAAACATAGATGGTGGCACACCGAGGGAAGCCCATTTGAGTGCCTAACAACCTGACGTTTAACCGCTCCCTCAAACCTGATATTTAAAGCATCTTCTCCTTTCTCGATAATGCGCGACCGCTCCGCCTCATCCATAAGCGGGACGTGAATCTCGGAGATCCGATTCCGCATTTCAGGATCGTAATCAACCACCTGCCGGGCCGTGTCTACGGCACCAATCGCTATAATCTTCAGCATTTCGTATTCATCGGACATATCCATGAACACTTTCATCATTTGGGCAAGAGCCACCTTTTCGCCACTTTCAATTTTATGAAAGTCCTCAATAACCCAACAAGCATTTTGAGCCCCCAAAAGCCTAGCGAGCATTTGCGCCGTTAGCTGAGGTGGAAGCATTCTCACCTGCTTCTCGCCAGACTCAACAGATCTGGTGGTACTAATACCGACCTTTATGAGCTCATAGCTAGCTTTGAGATCTACTCCAAGCCCTCTCTTATTTACAACCGATGACTCAGCGGAATAGAAAGGTCCAAGCTGATCAAAGGCATCAAGAATAAGCTGCTCAAATTTCATCCCCCTCATACAACGAGAAGTAATATGCTTCTCGTAAAGCTGATGGAGTTTATTTACGAGAAGGGTCGTCTTCCCCATTCCCGAATGCCCATAAATAACCAGCTGTTTTCCGGGCGTCCCAAGAGCGTTAACCAGGCGATCATTTACCTCTTCTCGCTCAACAAATGCAACGCGCGCAGGTCTTGTTGGTGTAAAAACTTCTGTTACTTTGAAACTACTGCGTCCGGCGTACTCCATAGCCCCCTCACCACTCCCTTTAAAAAAGGGGCAGTCCAAGCTGCCCCTTTCTTACTATTAAATTAAATCAAACCCCAACAGGATTAGCCTTCTCCGGATCAATCCCATACTGCTTGATCGCCCGGGCAACATCCTTCGCAGTCATCTTCCCATCCTTCGCAAGCGCCGCGATGGCCGCGTGGGCGATGTAATACCGGTCAACCTCAAAGAAGCGACGCAGGTTGGCGCGAGTATCCGAACGGCCGAAGCCATCGGTACCCAGGATCGAGTAGGTGGCCGGCACGAAGGCGCGGATCTGGTCGGTGTAGGCGCGCACGTAGTCGGTTGCGGCGATGACCGGACCCTGGCGGCCTTCCAGCAGCTCGGTGACGTACGGCTTGCGCGGTTCGGCTTCCGGGTGCAGGCGGTTCCAGCGCTCAACGTCGAAACCATCGCGACGCAGTTCGTTGAAGCTCGGGCAGCTCCAGATGTCGGCGGTGACGCCGAAATCCTTGTCCAGCAGTTCGGCCGCTGCAATGGCTTCGCGCAGGATGGTGCCGCTGCCCAGCAGCTGCACGCGCAGCTCGCCCTTCTTCGGCTTGCCGGCGTCGGTGAGCAGGTACATGCCCTTGATGATGCCTTCGGCTGCGCCTGCCGGCATGGCCGGGTGGGCGTAGTTCTCGTTCATCAGGGTGATGTAGTAGTACTCGTCGATCTGGTCTTCCATCATGGCCTTGGTGCCGTGCTGGAGGATGACGGTTACTTCGAAACCGAAGGTCGGGTCGTAGCTGCGCACGTTCGGGATGCCGCCAGCGACGATGTGGCTGAAGCCATCTTCGTGCTGCAGGCCTTCGCCGTTCAGCGTGGTGCGGCCGGCGGTGCCACCGAGCAGGAAGCCGCGGGTACGCATGTCCGCTGCCTGCCAGGCGATGTCGCCAATGCGCTGGAAGCCGAACATCGAGTAGTAGATGTAGAACGGCAGCATCGGCACGTTGCTGACCGAGTAGCTGGTACCGGCCGCCATCCACGAGGACATGGCACCCGGCTCGCTGATGCCCTGCTGCAGCACCTGGCCACTCTGGTCTTCGCGGTAGTACATGAGCTGGTCGGCGTCGACCGGCTTGTACTTCTGGCCGTACGGGGCGTAGATGCCGATCTGGCGGAACAGGCCTTCCATGCCGAAGGTGCGCGCTTCGTCGGCGACGATCGGCACCAGGCGCGGGCCCAGCTCCTTGTCACGCAGGCTGATGTTCAGCGTCTGCACGAAGGCCATGGTGGTGGAATAGGTGCGCTCGCCGGATTCCTTGAGCAGGCGCTCGTAGGTTTCCAGCTTCGGTGCGATGAAGGACTTGTCGGCCTTCTGGCGACGCTGCGGCAGGTAGCCGCCCATCGCAGCGCGACGCTCCTGCAGGTACTTCACTTCCGGCGAATCCGGGCCCGGGTGGTAGAACGGCACCTGGCCGTCCTTGAGCTGCTCGTCGGTGACCGGGATGTTGAAGCGGTCGCGGAAATGGCGGACCGATTCGTCGTCCAGCTTCTTGGTCTGGTGGGTGGGGTTGAGCGCTTCGCCAGCGCTGCCCATGCCGTAGCCCTTGACCGTCTTGGCCAGGATCACGGTCGGCATGCCCTTGGTGTTCACGGCCTGGTGGTAGGCGGCGTACACCTTGTGCGGGTCGTGGCCGCCACGGTTCAGGCGCCAGATGTCGTCGTCGGACAGGCCGGCAACCATCGCTGCGGTTTCCGGGTACTTGCCGAAGAAATGCTCGCGCGTATACGCGCCGCCGAAGGCCTTGCAGTTCTGGTATTCGCCGTCGACGGTTTCCATCATCAGCTTCTTCAGGACGCCATTGGTGTCCTTGGCCAGCAGGGCATCCCAGTAACCGCCCCACAGCAGCTTGATCACGTTCCAGCCGCCGCCACGGAACACGCCTTCCAGTTCCTGGATGATCTTGCCGTTGCCGCGCACCGGGCCATCAAGGCGCTGCAGGTTGCAGTTGACGACGAAGATCAGGTTGTCCAGGCCTTCGCGGCCGGCCAGGGCGATCGCGCCCAGGGTTTCCGGCTCGTCCGACTCGCCGTCGCCGATGAAGCACCACACCTTGCGGTCGCTCTTCTCGATCAGGCCGCGGTTTTCCAGGTAACGCAGGAACTGCGCCTGGTAGATGGCAGCCAGCGGGCCCAGGCCCATCGACACGGTCGGGGTCTGCCAGTAATCCGGCATCAGCCACGGGTGCGGGTACGACGACAGTCCGCCGCCGTCCACTTCCATGCGGAACTTGTCCAGCTGCTGCTCGCTGATGCGGCCTTCCAGGTAGGAACGCGCATAGATGCCCGGGGCGCTGTGGCCCTGGATGAACAGCAGGTCGCCCGGATGGTTGTCACTCGGCGCGCGCCAGAAGTGGTTGAAGCCCACGTCATAGAGCGTTGCGCCCGATGCGAACGAGGCGATGTGGCCGCCCAGGTCGCCCGGCTTGCGGTTGGCGCGCACGACGGTGGCCATCGCGTTCCAACGGATGATGGAACGAATGCGCCATTCCAGTTCCGCATTGCCGGGGCTCTTGGCTTCCAGCTGCGGCTCGATGGTGTTGACGTATTCGGTGGTGGGGGAGAACGGCAGAAACGCGCCCGAGCGACGGGTCAGTTCAACCATGCCTTCCAGCAACTGATGTGCGCGCTCGGGGCCCTCGACATCGATAACGGCCTTCAACGACTCGATCCACTCCTGGGTTTCCAGGGGATTCGTGTCGTTATCAAGCATCTCGTTCAACCAGTTCATTAGCGCTCCCAGTTACTGCACGCACGCGCGCGGTTTTCGTTATTTTGAGCCGTAGAGTTTAGCGCACCCGGTACCTTTCCAAGCTGGCTACGCATGCGTATGGAGTGCCAAGAGCCAGTGTCTGCAAGACAAATGGCGACAGCTGCCATGCACCGGCAAGGACAGCCGGGGACAGGCTGCGCACCCTTGTGCATGCGCTTAATGGCGCTAAACACCGGGCGAAGTTGCCATCGGCAGAGGTCAGCGTGGTGACAGCGAAGTCATGCTGCAATGCAGCATCTGGCGAGAAATGCAAGCCCTGCTGGTCTGCACCGTCCCATGGGAGGCGACGCCATTTGCGCCGGGAGAGTTTTCGATATATCGTTTTGCGCAAATTCGATATATCGAAAACTCCAATGACCAGCCCAGAACCCCGCCGCTCCCCCACCCCGCGCCCCTTGGGCCGTGGCGA
The DNA here is from genome assembly GCF_056760195.1 of Stenotrophomonas sp. STEN020. Taxonomy (NCBI): domain Bacteria; kingdom Pseudomonadati; phylum Pseudomonadota; class Gammaproteobacteria; order Lysobacterales; family Lysobacteraceae; genus Stenotrophomonas; species Stenotrophomonas sp. STEN020. Next base: position 70,485 of record NZ_JBRREI010000016.1, on the reverse strand, counting down.
TCTGCGCCTGTTGTTGCTGTCGCTGATCGGCGAGCAACCGCGTCATGGCTATGAGCTGATCCAGCAGATCAGCGAGATGTTCGTGCGCGTCTACACGCCCAGCGCGGGCTCGGTGTATCCGCTGCTGGCCGACTTCGAGAAGCAGCGCTGGGTGAGCGCCGAGGAAGACGGCGGGCGCAAGCGCTACAGCATCACCAACCTTGGCCAGGCCCAGCTCAAGCTGCGCGCCGAGGACGTGGAAACCGCACGCATGCGTGCACGCCACAACTCGCGCGTCATCGCCAGGGAAAGCCTGCCGGCGCCGCTGCGCGATGCCATGCACCAGTTCACCCATTCGTTGATGTTGCGCAAAGGCGATTGGCAGGACGCCGATGTCGCGCGCATTGCTGGTTTGATTGCAGAAGCCACGGCGCTGGTGCAGCAGACATCGCAGCAAGATTGATCCGCATCACCGTTATTCACAACGACCCAGCCAGAGCGATCCAGCCAGACCGATCCAGCCAGGGCACCCCGGCCTTGCCGACACTGACCCCAGGTACCCCCATGTCACAGCATGAAACCCAATTGATCCGCATGACCCCGCGTTTCCGCCAGCTGCAGGTAACGCACACGGAACGCCTGACCCCGAACATGCAGCGCATTGTTGTAGGCGGCGATGCGCTGGAAGGTTTTGACAGCCGCTCGCCGGATGATCACGTGAAGCTGTTCTTCGCCAATGCCGAAGGCGAATTTGTATTGCCGGAACTCACCGAGCAGGGTCCGCGCTACCCGGAAGGCAAGCAGCCGTCACCGGCACGCGATTACACACCGCGCTTTTACGATGCCGATGCTGGCGAGCTGGTGTTGGACTTCGTGCTGCACGGCGATGGCCCTGCGACCCTTTGGGCTGCGAATGCGAAGGTTGGCGACGAGTTGGTGGTTGCCGGCCCGCGTGGCTCGCATGTGGTGGCCGATGATTTCGACTGCTATGTGCTGATTGGTGATGAGACGGCATTGCCGGCGATTGCACGGCGTTTGGAAGAGTTGCCGGAAGCTGCGGTGGCCGAGGTGTTCATCGAGATCCCGGAAGAAGGTGATCGGCAGCCGCTGGAGAGTTCCGCGCAGGTGACTGTGTCGTGGTTTGAGCGCAATGGTTTTGATGCGGCCAGCAGTACGTTGCTGGAGGATGCGCTGGTGGATTTCGAGCAGCCTGATGGTGATACGCACTATTGGATTGCCACTGAGTCGCGGCGTGCGCGGATGATGCGCAAGTTTGTGGAGGGGCACCTGCAGGTGCCGAAGGAATGGATACGCGCAACCGGGTATTGGAAGGCGGATCCGAACGAGCTGTAGTGCCGAGCCATGCTCGGCAGAGGCTTTCCCGGTGAGGCTCCAGCCGAGCATGGCTCGGCTCTACACGGTCAAAGGCCCCCCTCCCTGGCCCTCCCCTTCGCTGCGCGAAAGGGAGGGGGCGAAGCTGTAGTGCCGAGCCATGCTCGGCAGAGGCTTTCCCGCTGAGGCTCCAGCCGAGCATGGCTCGGCTCTATACGGTCAAAAGCTACCCCTCCCCAGCCCTCCCCTTCGTTGTGCGAAAGGGAGGGGGCGAAGCTGTAGAGCTGAGCCAAGCTCGGCAGAGGCTTTCCCGGTGAGGCCCCAGCCGAGCTTGGCTCGGCTCTACACGGTCAAAAGCTACCCCTCCCCAGCCCTCCCCTTCGCTGCGCGAAAGGGAGGGGGCGAAGCTTTGCCCCTCCCTTTTGGCGTAGCCAAGGGGGAGGTTGGGAGGGGGTGGGTTTTGCTTTGGGCTTTTGGGGCTACGGCGAAGAGCACCCCTCCCTGGCCCTCCCCTTCGCTTCGCGAAAGGGAGGGGACTAAAGCTACAGCCTCTTACCGAACTGGTACGTCACACCCAGCATTGGGCCGGACAGGGACACGTCGAGGCGCTTGCCCTTGTCGCGGTAATCCAGGCTCTGGTGGCGGTAGCCCATCGATACGAACAAGTTGTCCGTCGCCTGGTAGTTGGCCAGTGCCAACAGCTGCCAGGTCGAATCCGAACCCACACCAAAACCGCCTACATCCACATAGGCAATGCTGCTCCAGCGCGGACTCAACGTCTGCCGCCAGCGCACGCCGGCAATCGGATCGACGAAGGTGGAATCCGAACGCGCCGAGACCAAGCCCGGCACGTTCACCGCGGCGTTGATGTCCCAGTAACGAACACCTGCCAACAGGTCGATACCGCTGCGCTCATTCGCCAGCCAGGCATAGCCAGCTGTCACCGTTGCCGAGGTCTGCTTCACTTTCACGTTAGCTGCAAAGCCCATCGGCAGCGGCGTCGAATCAGAGGTGGATGCGTGGGTGAAATCAGCCTGCAGCACGAAGTTGCCACGGCGCGCGGTGCCGGTGATGAAGGCGGCGGCGTCAAGGTTGTCCATCAGTTCGGAGAAGGACTTGTGCACATCGGCCATCGGCGCGCTGCGGAACGGCCGTACCTGCCCTTCCATGCCGCTCATCCACACGTAAGGCGTGGCCTGGAAACGCCAGCTGTCGTCGTTGTCATTGCTCTGTGCGTGCGCAAGCGGCACGCCGCCCATTGCCAACAGCAAGCACAGGCTTTTGCGGGTGAATCGGGTTTTCATTGAAGCTCCAGATGGTGCGTGCCCGCCAGCGCAGGCACGCCGATTGCTCGCCTTAGATGCCCAGGAAGCGGAACGGCTTGGCGTCCTTGAACTGGGCGTTGGCTTCACCTGCGTAGATGGTGCGCTGCTGGTTGCCAAGGTCCAGACGCTTCACCTTGCCGCCGCCTGCACTGAAATCGATCTTCTTCAGATCCACCCAGAACACATTGGTGGCCAGCGCAGATTCGAAGTAGTAACGCATGCGCGAGTGGTCGGACACCGTGCGCCAGCGGGTCGAAGAAATATTCGGCTGGTCCGGAGTAGTGATGCCGTACGGAACCGACACATTGCGGATCACGCCGAACACGCTGGCGGTGGATTCCACCGGGTCGGTCGACTTGGGAATGGCGTCGATGTAAAACGCTGCACGCGCGAAGCGGTCCGAGGCGCGGTTGGTGCCCGGCAACATCACCGTGCCGCCGATCTGCCGCCAATAGCTTTCCAACGCCAGCTGCTCTTCGAAGATCGGCGAGTTGGTCATCACCTTGTAGTCGCGGCTGTGGTGGATGACCTGCTTGCCCTTGATGTACTCGATGATGGCGCTGTCGCCAGTGGAATCAGACAAGGACAGATGCAGCGTTGCCATGCGCTGCTCACCAGGAGCGGCATCACTGACCAGGGTGAAGGGCTCGCTGCTAAGCGCTTTCACCGCTTCATCGACGGTGGCGAAGCTGTCCAGCATGTACTGCGTCCACACCGAGATGCTCAGGCCGGGCTTGCCGCTGTTGCGCTCGGGGTATTCGGACTCGGCCAGCCACAGCAGGTTGGCGACTAGGCCGGCTTCGTTCATGCCGTCGGTGGTGGAGATGTCGTAGGCACTGGCAATGACGCTGCCGTAGCGCGAGGTCCACTTCAGCGTATCCGGGCCGGTCTCGCCGGTGCGCTGCATGCCGCGCGGGAACATCCACAGATGGGTGCCGGTGTCGATCTTGTAGTCCATCGAACGGCCGGTGAAGATTTCATTGCCGGCGCCGTGATAGACAAAACGGGTGCAGGCATCGGCCTGCTGCATGCCGGCCATACCAAACAGCACGGTGGCACAGGCGGCAATGATGGATCGCTTGGCTGATTTCATGGGGGTAGCTTCCTTGGCTGGATCAGGTCAGTGATGCAATCGGAATGATCCTAACAGCCATTCATTGTCCGATCGCGACTTGGTTGGCAGTCCCGGAAATCAGCAATCAGACAATTGCGCGCTGCTATGCTCGGCACATATTCGAACGGAGGAACTGCCCCATGCCTCAAATCACACCGCATCGCACCGCCGCCATCCTCCGCCCCTTGCTGGTCGGCGGCCTGCTGAGCATCGCCCTGAGCGGTTGCCTGAGTGCACCGCCAGTTGCCAACGACGATCCCGATTTCGGTCGCTGCAGTGATGCATCGGTGCAATGGGCGGTAGGCACGATCAATGACGAAGCCACCGTGCGACGCCTTAAAAAGGAGAGTGGCGCAGGCTTGGTCAATCCGATCAGCCCGACCACGATTGTTTCCCGCGATATCCGCCAGGATCGCCTGCGCGTCTACACCGATGCCAACAACGTCATCACCAAGGTGCGTTGCGAGTAAATTCTGCGGGCTGCGGCTTGCCGCAAAAACACGTGCGCAAACACGAACGGCAGGGTTTCCCCTGCCGTTCGTCGTTTCACACGCTCACAAGTGCGAGCGCTTGATTCAAGGCCGCTTACTTCAAGCCGCGGTTGTGCAGCAGCGGCTCGACGCTCGGGTCCTTGCCGCGGAAGTCGCGGTAGGCCGTCGCCAGATCACGCGTATTGCCGATCGACAGGATCTTGTCGCGGAACACCTGGCCGTTCTCACGGGTCAGGCCACCGTTCTCCTTGAACCACTCGAAGGCATCGTGGTCGATCATTTCCGCCCAGAAATAGGCGTAATAACCGGCCGAATAACCGCCGCCCCAGATGTGGTCGAAGTAGCTGCTGCGGTAACGCGGCGGCACCTGGGCCAGGTCCACCTTGTAGCGCTTCAGCGCATCGGCCTCGAACTTGTCCACGTCCTGCAGCGGTGCGTCAGCGCCCTGCGTATGCCAGGCCAGATCCAGCAGCGCCGCCGACAGGTACTCGGTGGTCATATAGCCCTGGTTGAAGGTCTTGGCCTTGGCGATCTTGTCGACCAGCTCCTGCGGCATCGCTGCCTTGGTCTGGTAGTGCTTGGCGTAGTTGGCGAACACCTTCGGGTCCGAGGCCCAGTGCTCGTTGAACTGCGACGGGAACTCGACGAAATCACGCGGCACGCCGGTGCCGGCCACGCTCGGGTACTTGGTGTTGGAGAACATGCCGTGCAGTGCATGGCCGAACTCGTGGAACATGGTGGTCACGTCGTCCCAGCTCAGCAATGCGGGCTGGCCGGCGGCCGGCTTGGTGAAGTTGCTGACGTTGTAGACCACCGGCTTGGTGCCGGTCAGGCCATCCTGCTCGACGAACACGTCCATCCAGGCGCCACCGGACTTGCTGTCGCGCTTGAAGAAGTCGGCGTAGAACAGCGCCAGCGGCTGGCCGTTGGCGTCGGTGACTTCAAATACGCGTACGTCCGGGTGATACACCGGCAGATCCTTGCGCTCCTTGAAGGTCAGGCCGTAGAGCTGGTTGGCGGCGTAGAAGACGCCGTTCTGCAGCACGTTGTCCATCTCGAAGTAGGGCTTGATCTGCGACTCGTCCAGATCGTACTTGGCCTTGCGCACCTGCTCGGCGTAGAAGTCCCAATCCGATGCGGTGGCCTTGAAGCCACCCTTCTGCGCATCAATGACCTTCTGGATTTCAGCCAGCTCGCCACGTGCCTTGGCGGTGGCCGCCGGCACGGTGTCAGTCAGCAGCTTGAGCGCGTGCTCCGGCGTCTGCGCCATCTGGTCGGTCAGGTTGTAGGCGGCGAAGTTCGGGAAGCCGAGCAGCTTGGCCTTGGCCGCGCGCAGCTGGGCGAGGCGCTGGATGATCTTGCGGGTGTCGTTCGCGTCGCCGTGCTCGGTACGGGTTTCCGAGGCCTGCAGCACCTTGGCGCGCACGTCGCGGTCCTGCAGCGAGCCGAGAGCCGGCTGCTGGGTGGTGTTCTGCAGGCTCAGCACCCACTTGCCGTCCAGCTTGCGGCCCTTGGCAGCGTCTTCAGCGGCAGCGATATCGCCCTCGGACAGACCAGCCAGCTGCGCCTTGTCGTCGATCACCACCGCACCGGCGGCGGTGGCCGCGACCAGCTTGTTGTGGAAATCGTTGGCGAGGGTGGCTTCCTCGGCGTTGTACTGCTTCAGCGTTTCCTTGTCGGTATCGCTGAGCTCGGCGCCTGATTTGACGAAGCCCTTGTAGGTTTCCTCGACCACACGCAGCTGCTCGGGATCGAGGCCGGCTTCGGCGCGGCCGTCATAGATGCTCTTGATGCGCGCGAACAGCTTGGCATCCAGGTGGATGGCATCGCCATGCGCGGCCAGCTTGGGCACCACGTCTTCCTGGATCTTCTGCCGCTCCGGGTTGGTATCGGCCTGCACCACGCTGAAGAACACGCGGCTGACGCGGTCCAGGATGGCGCCGGATTTTTCCATCGGCAGCAAGGTGTTGTCGAAGGTGGCCGGCTGGGTGTTGTCGGTGATCTGCTTGATCTCCGCCAACTGCTGGCGCATGCCCTCTTCGAAGGCCGGCAGGTAATCGCTGTCCTTGATCTTGTCGAAGGCCGGCGCCTGGAACGGCAGCGAGCTGACAGTCATGAACGGGTTGGTGGAGGCATCGCCCGGCTTGGCGGCCTCCGCAGGTGCATTGGCGGTCACGGGGGCAGTGGACTCCTTGCCAGAACAGGCGGCCAGCGCAAGGCTGATGGCAGCGGCCAGAACAACGGTACGCGACATGAAACGGCTCCTTGGGAACGGGCTTCGAACAGCCCTTTACCCTACTCCGTTCCCGCGTTGCCAACATGTGCCGATGGTGGCGCCGGGTGGCGCCGGATCTGTCGGCTGCCGGCTCAGCTTGAGCTGTGGTTCTTGCCCTGCCACTGCCGGTACCACTGGCGGATGGCGGCCATGTCAGCCGCGTCGTCACCGCTGGTGTGGAACACCGGGCCAAAGCCGATGACCTTTTCCGGGTAATGGAAATAGGCCGGGATGATCGGTACATCGGCCATGCGTGCGATTTTCAGGAAACCGCCCTTCCATTCAGTCACCTGCTTGCGCGTGCCTTCCGGCGCCAGCGCATACCAGACCTGCTCGCTGTCGCGGATCATCGCCACCGCCTGGCCGACCGTGCCCTGTGGCGAACTGCGATCCAGCGGCACCACGCCCATCCGCCGCAGCACCACGCTCAAGGGCCACCAGAACAGCTTGTCCTTGCCGAGGATGCGCGCCTCCAGACCCAGCGCCATCTTTGCCGCCAGGCCCCACAGGCCATCCCAGTTGGACGAATGCGGTGCGGCGATCACCACCGCTTTGGCCAGGTCCGGGATGGGTCCACGGATCTGCCAGCCACCCAGGCGCAGCACGCTGCGGCCCAGCCAACGGCTGAAGGCGGCGCCCTTGCGCTGCGGCATGGCAGCGGGAATAGCCGGAATAATCGGCGGTGTGTTGCTCAAGCACTACTCCCAATTACGTGTGGAACGGCCGCGCTTGACCTGCGCGCGTTCCTTTTTCTGATCCAGCCGGCGCAGCTTGGAGCCGTACGAGGGCTTGGTCGCCACCCGTGGCTTGGGCACGCTCAGGCTGGCCTGGATGAAGCTGGCAAGACGTTCGCGCGCATCCTGGCGGTTACGGTCCTGGGTGCGGAAGCGCTGCGCATCGATCACCAGCACGCCCTCGCCGGTCACCCGGCGGTCGCGGCGGGCGAGCAGGCGCTCGCGCAAGGGTTCAGGCAGGGACGGCGAGCCGGCGATGTCGAAACGCAGTTCCACCGCGGTGGAGACCTTGTTGACGTTCTGCCCGCCCGCGCCGGAAGCGCGCACGAAACGCTCGACGATCTCCGTTTCCGGTATCGCCAAGTGTTCCGAGATTTCGATCTGCTCCGTCGCCATCGGCGCATTGTAAAGGCTGTTGCCCCCTCCCTTGCGCATAGCGCAGGGGAGGGTTGGGGAGGGGTGACTTTCGCGGCTGAGTTTGAGTGCCGGCACTGGTTCCAACTACAGGATCTTGCCGGCTGGGTTTTGCTGAGCGGCTGGAGCTTTAAAAGCACCCCTCCCCAGCCCTCCCCTTTGCTACGCAAAAGGGAGGGAGCTCAAGCAAAGTCACCCCTCCCCAGCCCTCCCCTTTGCTACGCAAAAGGGAGGGAGCTCAAGCAAAGTCACCCCTCCCCAACCCTCCCCTTTGCTGCGCAAAAGGGAGGGAGCGAAGCATGCACTCGCGCGAGGTCTGCGGAATGCAGCCATCTGCCCCCTCCCTTGCGCGCAGCGCAGGGGAGGGTTGGGGAGGGGTGCTTTTCGCGGCTGACTTTGAGTGCCTGCGCTGGTTCTGAGTACAGGGGCTTGCGGGTTGGGTTTTGCTTCGTGGCTGGAGCTTCAGAAGCAACCCCTCCCCGACCCTCCCCTTTGCTGCGCAAAAGGGAGGGTTCCATTCACTCCCAGTACTGCCCGGCCCAGCGCCGGTACGCGCGGTAGTGATGGATCGCGAAGCCATCAAACGAAGGCTCGCTACGCAGCGCACGTTCCACCTTGCGCACTTCCTGCTCAAACACCTTCGGCCCTTCTTCATGGAAGGTGACCTTGTTGATGTCGTTGGACGAGACTTCCAAACCGATCACCACCTTCTTGCCCACTTCATTGGCATAGGCGATCTCGCTGGACGCGTGCGACAGGATGCTGTCGCGGCCCTCGGCCTTGTCGCGGTAGTCCATCAAGGCGACGTAGTCGTAGATATTGATGGTGTGCTCGCTGACCGGACGATGGCGGCCATTCCAGTCCACCTCGATGCCGTCCAGCCAGAACGGAATCGCCGGGCCTACCGCCAAGGTCGCGCCGCTTTCCTGCTTGATGCGCATCACCGCTGCGCTCATGTCCAGAAAGCCAATGAGCAGGTCGGCACGGGTGTCGTCGTCCCACTCGTCGAGAATATGCGGCTCAATGTCCAGATTGGCGCCATCAAACCGCGCCGCTTCCGGCACCGAAGCGTTGTAGTCCACCACCCGGCGGAACATCGCTTCGGCCTCCTTGCGGTGCTCCGGCAACACGTATTTCTGGGTACTCAGATACCAGGAACCCAGCAGGGCGTAGACCTTCATGTTCTTGCCGTGCAGGCGCTCGATGAAGGCGCGATACAACTCCGGCTTCTCGACGATGAGGTTGCGATCCTTGTAGGCGTCGGCATACAGATACACGGTGTCGATGCGCTGCGACTTGAGGTAGGCCACCGCCTCATCGGCGACCGCCGGGTCCTCGATCATCGCGTACGACTCGGCTTCCCATGTCCAGATCGCTCGGCTGGCCGCTGCCGCCTGTGCCATTGGTGCTACACACAGCACGGCCAACAGGCCAAGGCCGAACATCCGACTCATTGCGACTTCTCCACGCCTGCGGCGGTATCCACCTGCAGGTGGTAACGGCCCTGCCCGATCGCCTTGCCACTGTCCGGGTCGGATGGGAACACCGACACATAGCAACGGCCACCACAGTCCTGCGGTAGGCGCAGCTGCAACTGCACTTTCTGGCTGCCACCCGGCGGCAGCTGCATTGCCTGCCCATACACTTCCTGCAACTCGCGACCGTCCTCGCTGGACATCACCGCCAGCGGCACGAACACGCGGCTGGGTTTGGCATCGCCACTGCTGAACACCGCCGTCAGCTGCACGCCATCGGCTACCGCAGCAACCTCGGCCGAGGCCAGCGACAAACCGTGCGCCACCGGTGCCGCAGCCACTTCGGCAGCAGCTGTGGGAGCGCTGTAAGCCACCAACTTCGGCGTCGCACCTTCTGGCGCCAGTGCGTTCTTCTGCATGAAGATCGCATTGGCCTGGGTATAACGCTGCAATCGCTGTGTGGCCCAGGCTAGGACGCTGGCGTCGTCGGTTTCGGCCAGATGCATACCGTCCTGCAGCTCGTACAACTTGCCGTCATGCAGCCACCAGCGCCCGGCCAGATATTCCGGCGCACTGGTCTTGGTCTGCTTCAAGGGGAATTGCTGATTGCTGCGGAAGCTCTCGGCCATGTCCAGGCCGGTGCCCAGCCACGGCGTCTGTGCCGGACGCTTCAGTCCATAGGTGTTGGACAGCAACGCTATCAACGACGGCGTCACGTCCAGCTGTGAGGACACCGCGCGGATGCGCTTGGGCTGTTTGAGCAGCGGCGAGAACACGATCAAGGGCACGTGGTAGCGGTCCACGTGCTCGCCCATCGGGATCTCCGGCAGGCGGTGATCACCGGTGATGACGAAGATGGTATTGGCGTACCACGAGGCCTTTTCCACCGAGGCGAAATAGCGGTGCAGCTGCTCATCGGTGTACAGGATGGTGCTGTAGATATCGGTGCTGGCGCGGTAGCTGGCACGCTCCGCCTCAGGCACCTGCAACTGCTGCAGACGCTGCTCGAACTGCTTGCGGTACACATCCTGATCCGGGAACTCGTAGCTGGTGTGCATCGAGATGGTCTGAATCGCGGTCAGGAACGGCGCCTGCACTTTGTCGGTGTCGGCAAGCACGCGCGATACCAGTTCCTTGTCCGGGTAGCCCCAGGCACTGAATGGATTGCGTTGATAGCCATCACCAAAATTGTTCATGTCGACCAGCGTCTGCACCTGCTGGCCCTGCATGTAGGCGCGCTCGTTGTCGAAGTTGGTGTCGGTGCCGTTGTAGAAGGCGGTGTTATAGCCCTGCTGGCGCAGCACGCTGAACAGGCCAGGATGCGCCGGCATGCGTTCACCAAGGCCGGTAAAACCCTCGTCGGCAAACGGTGCGGAACCAATCAAGGTCGGCAGCACGCCAAAGGTGCGGCCCTGATTGGCGAGGAAATTGTCGAAGTACAGGCTGCGCTCGGCCAGCTCATCGAGGAACGGGGTGAAGCTGCCCAGCGATGCCTGCGGACCGGAGAACGAGCGGCCCAGGCCTTCGACAACGATCAACACCACGTTCGGCGGACGGCCATCGCTGGTCGGTGAGAAGTTCGGTCCCAAGGCATCCGGGGTCTGCTCCTGGTGCAGGAACGGGAAGTTCGGATCCAACGGCGCTTCATCGCTGGCGACTGCGCTGGGTACGACAGCCACATCCGACTCGCCCTTGAACCAGCGCCACACATCGCCACTGAACCAGGCCAGTTTGTTGCAGGCCAGATCGCGCGAGGCGACATCCTTCAAGGCTACCGCGCCACTGGGCAATGGCAGGATCCAGGCGAGGCCACCAGCCACCAACAACACCGTGCTCCACACCGTGGAGCCGCGCGCATCACGCCGTGCCAGCCATAGCAGGCCCAACCACAACACCAACAACGGCAACACCATCGCCAGCACGCCGCGCGGGCCCAGCGGCGCGCCATCGGCCAGCGTGGTGCGGATCTCGGCAAGGCTGTAGCCGAACAGATCTGCACCCAGCGGCACGTGCGCGACCTGGAAATACTGGTCGAGCAACACCTGCACCATGATGAACAGCGACCACAGCACTCCCAAGGCGATGTACCGCGGCAAGGCCCGCTTGATTGCCAGCAATGGCAGCGAAAACAGCACCAGGATCGGCACCGAACGCAGCAGCATCAGCATTGCCTGTGCACCGGCAATGCCGACAATTGCGCCGGTCTGCAAGCCGCCGCCAGCACCTGCAACACCGTTGCTGATCGCCATTGCGACCAGCACCAGCTGCGCAAGCAACAACACCGGGAAGGCTGAAGAAAAGCGCGCCCAGGCGCCGCCGTCATGCGTGGAAATCATCGTCAACTGCTCCGTTACCAGCGCGTATAGATAGAGCCCGACAGGCGCTGCTCTTCAAAGCCACCATCGTCGTCGGCATAGCCGGCACCCAACTTGAAGCCCCAGTTGGGCGTGACCTGATGCCGCCACGCGATGCCGAGGGCCGCGTTGCTGTCACGCACCACGCCGCCGAAGCGATCCAGATCGCTGCTGCGACCGCTGCTGACGCTGACTTCCAGATAGTCGTCGGCATCGCCCTTGTAGTAATTGCGCAGCAACAGCCGGTGGCTCCAGCTGCCCGAGCCAACGCCCGGCACGTGCTGCAGCTTGTAGCGGCCATACCAGTTGCCTACATAGCGACCGACGCCGACGCCGTAGAACTCGGTGGTGTCGGAGAAGCGCAGTTGGTCGACGCTGGCCGACAGTTCCCAACCGCTGCCCACGCCCTGGAATACCTCCACACGCCAGCTCTGCTTGGGCAGCACGCCGCTGGACGGACCGCGCTGGTAACGCAGGTTTGCATAGGCGCGCGACCATAGCGGTGCGTAGCCATCCAGCGCCCAGGCGGTGTCGGAGGTATTGAAGTGATCGGCGCGCAGTAATTCCAGACCCAGCGAGCCACGCGGGAAATAGCGGCGCAGGGTCAGGTCGTTGTCGTTCCAGCTCTGGCGGCCGCCGCTGAAGCGGGTGTGGTCCCAGCCAAGGCTTGCCCCCCAACGGTAGCCATCGGCCGCCACCGCATCCGGGTTGGCCATGCGCGGCAACAGGCTCAAGCGCAGCTCGGCGATTTCCTTGGGATCCGCACCCAGCGTGGCGGCGGCGTCGAAATCAGCACGCGCAGCAGCAGTCTGGCCGAGTGCACGCAGCTCGCGACCACGCGCGATGCGCGCGGCCGGGTCCTGCGGCGCCAGCTCCACCCAGCGCGAGTACGCATCGGCGGCCTGCTGCGGGCGGTCGCTCCAGCGGTACATATCGCCCAGTGCCGACCAGGCGTCGGCATAGGTCGGGCTGTTCTTCACCACCTGCTGCAGATCAGCCTCGGCGGCGGCGTACTGGCCATCCCAGGCATAGGTGCGGCCGCGCGCCAACAGCACGTCACCGTTGTCCGGATGCTCGGCCAGCAGCGCGCTGTAGCGGGCAATGGTTGCAGCACGGTTGTTGGCGTCGGACTGTTCGCGGATCTGCTGCAACTGCACGGTCAGGCTATCCGGCGCTTCCTGAGCGAACACCAACAGCGGTGCAGCGGCCAGGGCGAGCAACAGGCAACGCGACAGCACATGGCGCGGAGCACGGAGGGGATGGTGCTGGGTCATGGAACGGTTCCTGGAAATCATTTGTTGATACTCGATTCGCTGATCACTGACGATGCAACTGCCACCGCCACCGGCACTTCTTCTTTGTGGCTCTGCTGCCAGGAACCATCACGACTGATGCGACCCCAGCTATGCCGCTTGCGACGGCTGAACATCCAGCGGATCGTCGCGGAGAATCGCCAGATGGAGTTCAGCTGGCGATAGCCGAAGTTCTCCAGGATCGCCACCACGAACAAACGCAGCTGCTGCATTGGCCGCGAGTACAGGCCAAAGGAAAGCTCCTCCAGCAGCATCGCGTTGACCGAGAGCAGGATGCCCATGCCGACTGCTGCGGCAAGGAAGATCAGGAACACGTCCAGCTGCACCAACCCGCACAGGGCCAGCACGATCATCGAGACATAGCCCACCACCTCGATGATCGGGCCGAGAAACTCGAAGAACAGCATGAACGGGAACGCGACCCAGCCCGCTGCGCCGCTACGGCGATTGAACAACATGCCGATATTGGTCCACAGGCTTTCGGCCAGACCGCGCTGCCAGCGCATGCGCTGGTTGCGCAGTGAAGCAAGATCGGTCGGCGCCTCGGTCCAGCACACCGGGTCGGGCACGAACACGATGCGGTAGTCGCGTTTCTCTTCGCGCAGATTTCGGTGCAGGCGGATCACCAGATCCATGTCTTCGCCAACGGTGTCGGTGCGGTAGCCACCGATGGCGATCACCCGTTCCTTGTAGAACACACCGAAGGCGCCGGAGATGATCAGCAGCGCGTTCATCGGCGACCAGCCCATGCGCCCGAACAGAAACGCACGCAAATACTCCACCAACTGGAAACTGGGCAGCCAGCGGTTGGGCAGGCCGATCTTGTCGAGCATGCCGTCGCGCACCGTGCAGCCATTGAGCACACGCACCACGCCACCGCTGGCAACCACACGGCTGTCCTCAAGGAACGGCCGCACCACCCGCGACAGGCTCTCCGGCTGCAGGATGCTGTCGGCATCGACCACGCAGAACAGCGGATAGCGCACACAGTTGATACCGGCATTGATCGCATCGGCCTTGCCGCCATTGGCCTTGTCGACCATGCGCACGCGCGGGCAACTTGCCGAAGCGTAAACCCCGTGCACCGGCTCGGTCTGCAGGCGGGTGCGGTAGGCCTCGGGCACCCGCACCAGTCCAAACGCCTCGATCAGTGCATCGCGCGTGCGATCACTGGAGCCATCGTTGACGACCACGATCTCGAACGCCGGGTAGCTGGTCTTGAGCAGCGAGCGCACCGAGGAGACCACCGAGGTTTCTTCGTTGTAGGCGGGCAGGATGATGCTTACCGGCGGCTGGTAATCGCGCAGACCGGCCGGCAGATAATTGGCCCGGTACTCGCGCATATAGCGCACGATCTGATAGGCCGAGATGTAATTCAGCAGCAGGTAGGCCAGGTTGATCGCGACGAAGTAGGCCATGAAGAACCACTGCAGCGAGTCGGCGATACTCACCCAGGGAATCTGCTGCACGTAGCTCACCAGCATCTGCCAATAAGCGTTCATGTCGCACTCCTCATCGCATTCTCGGACAGCACCTGTTCGATGATGTCGCGTCCATAACCATCACTCTGCCGCGACTGCACTTCACGCAGGGCATCGGCACCCATGCCCGGCAAGCTGAACAAGGCCTGCGCGGTGCGGTAGCGCACCCACCAGACGCTGTCTGAAAGCAGGCCTTCCAGTCGTGTCGCATCACCGCGTTCGCCGATGCGTCCCAGCGCCGCCGCCGCGTGCATGCGTACATGCCAGCGCGATGCAGTGAGGAAACCGATCACCCGCTCGCGATCCTGGCGATCGCTGATCAGCTGCAGGCATACCGAGATGATGTGGTCATCCACATGCCCTTCCAGCAATTGCCGCACCACCACCGCGGCACGCTGCGGATCGATATCGGCAAGGAAGCGGACCAGCTTCACGGTGGAATCGGCATTGGCGCGCAACAGTGCATTGCTGATCTCGCGGGCGGCGCTGCCGTCTTCGTTCTCGGCCAGGATCCGCGCCACGCTGCCTGGCACCCAGTCTTCGCGCTCGGTGATCATCGGCACAAAGGCGGACATGGCGCGCGGCGGATCCACCTGCGCCAACGCCCGCGCTGCACACAGCGAGACGATCGGGCTGCGGTCGTTGAGGAATTTGGCCAGCAGGTCGTATAGATGCCGGTCGCGCAGATGGCCCAAGGCAATGATGGTCATGGCGCGGTCGTGGTAGCTGCCGCGCAACATGCGTTGCGCCGCGTCCTCCAGACCGACCCGATGACCGAGCGGGGCCAGCCGCCGTACCGACGCTTCCGGCAGGCTCTCGCAGACGCTGTTCCAGGCTTCGATGAAGCCTATGACCTCATCGCGTTGCAATCGGTGCACCGGCACGGTCTCACCGGCAAGCTCGCGCTGCAGAACATCGTTCCAGTACTGACGAGCTTGGGTGTCGCGCTTTTCCCTGCGCTGTGCCCTTACCCGCAGAACGACAATGATCAATAGCAATACCGTGGCCAACAGCAGGGTGAGAATCGCCACCCAACTGGCCACGACGAGTACGGTCGGCCCCTCGAACAGACTTTTCATCGCAGTTCCTACTTGTTGCGGGCAGGTGGCTTGCGAGGCCACGTACCCCCCCCTGGGTACAGCTCCTGATGCCAAGCATAGATAGAAACGTGACTAGCGTCTCTATTTTTCGCAATTTTAGTAGGTTTTCTGTAACGCGATTATGCTATGCACCTCCATTCATATGTAAATATTTCATTAAAATCAGATATTTATTACACCCGAAACTGTGCCGCGCGCCACGCAATAACCAAGTGAAGGGTCCAGAGAACCTGACTTCGACCCTGGCGGTGCTCCGGTTATGCTCGAACCCTGCCCATCACAAGGACGATCCATGCAGCGTTGCCGTCGAACCCTCCTCACCCGTTGCGCTCCCTTGCTGATGGCCGCCAGCCTGCTGCTTGCCGGCATCGCACCTGCATGGGCCACTCCAGCCACTGATGCCGACGTCAATCGCCTGCTGGCAGCCTCGCGTGCACAGAATATGCTCGACGCGATGCTGCCGCAGATGGAAGCAATGCAGGCGCAGCAGTTCGCGCAGATCGGCGAGAAGCAATCGCTGACAGCGGAGCAGAAAGCCGGACTGCAGCGCATCCAGCAGCGCACCTCGCAGACCTTGCGTCAGGCCCTGGCCTGGTCGCAGATGCGGCCGATGTATGTGGATCTGTACAAGCAGTCGTTCTCGAAGGAGGACGTACTGGCGATGGCCGAGTTTTACGAGAGCCCGGCCGGCCAGAGCCTGCTCGACAAGACCCCGGCGCTGATGCAGAACCTGATGGTCGCCATCCAGCAGAAGATGATCCCGCTGATGGCGGATCTGCAGAAGGACCTTGAGAAGATCAGCAGCGAAGTCCAGTAAGCGCGACCTGTAGTGCCGAGCCATGCTCGGCAGGGGGCCTTACAGGTGCATCCGCTCCGTTTTTTTGTGGGAGCGGCGTAAGCCGCGAAGCTGGCAATATCGGAATCACCAACGTCTCTGCAATCTGATGATTTTTGGGCTTCGCGGCTTACGCCGCTCCCACAAGAGCTGATGGATCACTCCAAAGGCCCCTGCCGAGCATGGCTCGGCACTACCTCAGTCCGGTAGCTTCCAACCGAACAGGTCCATCGCTTTCTGGAACTCGCGGTCCAGCGGTGCGCGCACTTCGATGCGGCGGCCGTCCTGCGGGTGCGGGAAGGCCAGACGCTCGGCGTGCAGCAACATGCGGTGCACGCCCTGCATGCGGAACGTGCGGTTGTGCCGCCCGTCGCCGTGGCTGGTGTCGCCGATCATGTGGTGGAACATGTGCTTGAGGTGCCGCCGGATCTGCCGGAAACGCCCGGTCTGCGGCTGACAACGCAGCAGCGCATAACGCGAGGTCGGGAAGCCTGTGGAGGGAATCGGCAACTCGCCTTCCAGCAGCTTCTGGAAATGGGTGATGGCCTGCTTCTTGATCGGCTTGCCGGGACCACCATCCAGATCGTGATCGACGGTGAACGCATCCTCCGCCGGCCAACCGCGACACACCGCGAGGTAATCCTTCTCCACTTCGCCGCCCATCAGCGTCTTGCCCAGCACGCTGGCGCTTTCGCGATCAAACGCCAACAGCAGGCAGCCGCTGGTGGCGCGATCCAAGCGATGAATCAGAAAAATTGGCTTTCCCAGCTGCTCGCGCAAGCGATCAGCCAGGAAGTCATCTTCACCACGCGCCAGCTTGCTGTCGTGGACCATCAAGCCCGCAGGCTTGTTGACCACCGCCAACCACTGGTCTTCGTACAACAGCGGCAGCGGTTCAAAAACAACCGGCACTTCCACTGCTTCGTCAACAACATCACTCATCGGCGCAACCATGCCGACGCCACTGCAATCGAACCAATCACGCCAGTCACCCACGACCACAACGGAACCGAGGCGAACTGCGGACCGCCCGCTTCCAGGCCGTACAACAATGAGGAAACCACCATCAAACCGGCGCCAGCAACGGCAGTAACCACACGCCGCTGCATGCGCTGCAGCGTGCCTTCAAGGTTGACGATGTCCTGCGAACGCATCGCCAGCTCATGCTTGCCTTCCACCTGCTGGCGCAGCCAGCTGTGCAGCAGCGCGGGCATGTCCGGGGCCTGGGTCATGATTTCCGGCAGGCGCTTGCGCAGTTCTTTCAGCGCGCGGCGCGGGCTGTAACGCTCGCGCAGGATGCGTTCCAGCACCGGCTTGGCCACTTCCCAGATATCCAGATTGGGGTCTAGCTGGCGGCCCACGCCTTCGATGTTCAACAGCGTCTTCTGCAGCAGGATCAGCTGCGGCTGCAGCGTCAGCTGGTAGCGCTGGGCGGTGCGGAACAGCTTCATCAACACTTCGGCCAGTGAAATCTGCGACAGCGGCCGGGTGAAGTACGGTTCGCAGACCGCACGCACAGCGGCTTCCAGCTCGTCGATGCGTACCGTGTTCGGCATCCACTGCGCCTGCAGGTGCAGCTCGGCGATGCGGCGGTAATCACGGTTGAAGATGGCCATGAAGTTTTCGGCCAGATAGAACTGATCCTCTTCCGACAGCTGGCCCATGATGCCGAAGTCCAGCGCGATGAAGCGCGGGTTGTCGCGGCGCGCCGGATCGATATCGACCCAGATGTTGCCGGCATGCGCATCGGCGTGGAAGAAGTTGTCGCGGAACACCTGCGTGTAGAACACGCGCACGCCCTTGGCGGCCAGCGCCTTGCGGTCGATGCCGGCCTTGTCCAGCGCGACGATATCGTCCGAAGGAATGCCCCAGACGCGTTCCAGGGTCAGCGCGCGCTCGGCGGTGTGGCTCCAGATCACTTCCGGAACGTACAGGTCGTCCGAGTTTTCCCAGAAGCGACGCAGCACGCTGGCGTTGGCGCCTTCGCGCTGCAGGTCGAGCTCGGCGGCCAGCGTGGTCTCGATCTCGGCCACCACTTCGCGCGGGCGGATCTTGTCGGCACGCGGATGGGTGCGTTCGACCAATGCAGCCAGCGACTTGAGCAGGGCGATGTCACCGGCGATCTGCTTCTCGATATCCGGGCGCAGCACCTTGACCACAACCTGGCGGCCATCGTCCAAGGTCGCCGCATGCACCTGCGCGATCGAGGCCGAGGCCAGCGGTGTGGTGTCGAAGCTGGCGAAGGCTTCGGTGATCGGCAGGCCCAACGCCTGCTCGACGATCTGCAGCGCGTGCTCTCCGTCGAAGGGCTTGACCCGGTCCTGCAGCAGGGTGAGCTCGGCGGCGACGTCCGGCGGCACCAGGTCGCGGCGGGTGGACAGGATCTGGCCGAACTTGACGAAGATCGGGCCCAGCTCCTGCAGCGCCAGACGCAGGCGCGCACCGCGCGACTGCGAGGCGATATCGGCACTGGCGCGCGGCACGAACGGCTTGGCAACGCTCAACCAGCGTTCGACCGGAGTGTCATCGAGCAGGTCATCCAGGCGGTAACGCAGGATCACCCGGCCGATGCGGCTGGCGCGGAACATGGCGCGGAGCAGCTTCATGCAGCACCTCCAGCGCGCTGACGCAGGCGCGCGATGCGCGCAGCCATGCGTTCGACGTCATCGCGGATCACGTCCACATCATCATGGAAGGCATCCAGCTCGGCACGGGCAACGACATCACGCGACTCCTCGGTAACGTATTCGGCGGCGGTTTCGGCCAGGTCCTTGGCGCTGCGCCTGGCCTGCAGCAAAGCTGCACGCAGGGTCTGCGCGATCTGCACGCCGAGGATCTCGCCAAAGGCTTTGACAAAGGGTTGCTGCCAATCCGGATCAAAACGGGTGGCCAGCTGCTGCAGGCGGCGCGCCAGCTCGGCATCGCCGGATACCTTGACCCGGCCAGCAGGCGCGCTGTTGCCGCGCCGTGCGTTGGCCAGGAATGGAAGCTGTGCCAGCACCCCGCCCAGCGTGCTGCGCACGGCCAGGTCCGGCTCCAGCGAGGGGTCCACCGGGCCCACGGTGAGGCGTTCGCCGGCGACCCCGATCTGCATCGCCAGCGACGGCGATTCCAGGGTCAGGGCGATGCGTTGGCCATCCAGCGAGGCCAGTGCGGTGCGGGTATCCGGGTCCAGCGCCAGCGCGCGGTTCAAGGCCACTTCCAGCGCGCGGCCGGCCAGCGGCTTGATCATTTTGAAGGGGGATGCAGGCATGCCGGGCATTCTACCGGAGGGGCGCTGGCCCGTAGGGCCGGGAATGGCGAGTGGAGAATCGAGAATGGACGGAGCCAGCGACCTGCGCCTTCGCCGGCACAGGGTTTGTTCATGTAGCGTGGCTTTCTGCGGCGCTGTGGATGCATGGCGACGCAGCAGGCTTGCAGCGATTCGTGGTCCTTGGTCGCTGCGGTTACCCATTCCCGATTCCCCATTCCCCAATCCCGGCATTTGAGTTCATGCTATGCAGACATCACCAAACACAGCGTCAGGAGCACACAGGCAATGGGCAAGACCCGGGTTGGCATCATCTTCGGCGGTCGTTCGGCCGAGCACGAGGTCTCGCTGCAGTCGGCGAAGAACATCTTCGATGCGCTGGACAAGGAACGTTTCGACGTCAGCCTGATCGGCGTGGACAAGCAAGGCCTGTGGCACCTGTGCGATGCGGCCGGCTTCCTGCTCAATGCCGATGATCCAAAGCGCATCGCGCTGGATACCTCCGGCCCGGTGCTGTCGGTGCTGCCCGGCGCCGAGCGCGGCCAGCTGCTGGCTGCCGATGGCCGCGAGGTGCCGCAGCTGGACGTGGTGTTCCCGATCGTGCACGGCACCCTCGGCGAAGACGGCACCCTGCAGGGCCTGCTGCGCACCTTGAACCTGCCGTTCGCTGGCCCCGGCGTGCTTGGTGCAGCCGCGGCGATGGACAAGGACATGGCCAAGCGCTTGCTGCGTGATGCCGGCCTGGCGGTGGCACCGTTTGCCTGCTTCAACCATGTCACCGCTGCACGCGCTGACTACGCTGCACTGGTCGCACAGCTCGGCCTGCCGCTGTTCGTAAAGCCGGCCAACCAGGGTTCATCGGTGGGCGTGAGCAAGGTACGCAATGCCGACGAATTCGCCACCGCGATGGCGCTGGCCCTGTCGTTCGACCACAAGGTGCTGGTGGAGTCGGCGATTGTCGGCCGCGAGATCGAGTGCGCGGTGCTGGGCAATGACGTGCCTGAAGCCAGTGTCTGCGGCGAAGTGGTGGTGCATGACGACTTCTACGCCTATGACACCAAGTACATCAGCGCCAGCGGCGCGGAGACGGTGATTCCGGCCGATATCGCTGCCGATGCGCAGCAGCGCATCCGCGAGATCGCCGTGCGCGCCTACCAGGCGCTGGACTGCATCGGCATGGCGCGTGTGGACGTGTTCCTCACCGAAGCCGGTGACGTCGTCATCAACGAACTGAACACCCTGCCCGGCTTCACCAAGATCAGCATGTATCCCAAGCTGTGGGGCGCAAGTGGCCTGGGCTATACCGCGCTGATCACGCGCCTGATCGAACTGGCGCTTGAGCGTCACGCTGCTGACAAGAACCTGCGCAGCTCGATCAGCACTTCGGCCTGATCGAAACTACCGAAACGACGCGGCCCGCACCCTCCAGGAGGATGCGGGCCGTTCTGTTTCTGGCGTCGGAAACGATCAGCCTTTCTTGCGGAACATCGACACCACCGCAAGGATCAGGAACACGACAAACAGGATCCACGCGATATTGCTTGCCGCACCGGCAATGCCACTGAAGCCGAGCACGGCTGCAATGATGGCGATGACGAAGAAAACGACGGCGTAATGCAGCATGGGCTGGGTCCTCGGTTGGAATCAGGGTTCCATCCTCGGCAATCGCCGGTCGCGATACGGTGACAAGAGCGTTAGCGTCGCATGATGATGACGCACTCCATTCAGGAAGCAGCGGCCAACCGGCGCAGACCTTCTTCGATCGAGACCTTGGGCACGTAGCCGAAATCACGGCGTGCCGGCTCCATCGAATACCAATGCGGCGTGCACAGCTGCTCGGCGAGAAAACGTGTCATCGGCGGCTCGCCAGACAGGCGCAGCAGCGGCCACAGCTTTTCGCAGAGCGAGCCGATGCGGTACGCGGTCTTGAACGAGATCGACTTCTCCACTGCAGGCGCACCAACAGCGGCAAGCAAGCGGTTCAGCAGTTCACGCATCGGCAGCGGTTCGCCGTTGGAGATGAAGTACGCCTTGCCAGCGCAGGCCGCACCCACCACCAGATGATCGAAGGCATCGAAATGCGCCTGCGCGGCGTTGTCGATGAAGGTGGTATCCACCTTGTTGTTGCCATCACCGACAAAGCGCAGACGGCCGGCGCGCGCGCGTTCGGCCAGGCGCGGCACCAGCTGGTTGTCGCCCGGGCCCCAGATCAGGCGCGGGCGCAGGGCAATGGTTGCCAGATCGGCGCCATTGGCGGCCAGCACTTCCTGCTCGGCGATGGTTTTGGTGGCGGCATACGGCGCCTGGAAGTCCTCGCCATAGGGCACCTCATCTGCGCCAAGACCTTCGACCGGATGGGTGGCGCGGTGAGTGACGCTGGGCGTGGAGGTATAGACCAAGCGGCGGATGTCATGCGCCTTGCAGGCGGCAAGCACGTTGCGGGTGCCGACCACATTGGCCTGGAAGTAGCTGTCGTAGCTGCCCCAGGCACCGGCCTTGGCGGCATTGTGGAAGATGGCATCGACACCGGCGGCAGCGTGGTGCACGGCATTGGCATCAGCGAGGTCACCGCGGATCTGGCCGACGCCAATCTCCTGCAGGGAAGGGTAATGACCGCGATTGAAGCTCAGCACCTGATGGCCGCGTTCGACCAGGCCACGGCACAAGGCCTGACCGAGAAAACCACCACCACCGGTAACCAGAATCTTCATTCGTTTGATCGCTCTGCTGCTGGGCTTCCGCGCCGACCTGCTGCTGCGGAAGCATTGAGATTTGTCCGTCAGTATCGCAGCAGTGGTGTGCGGGTGGATTATTGATGTTGGTGGCTGGAAGCTTTACCCCTCCCCAGCCCTCCCCTCCGCCTTCGGCGCAAGGGAGGGGGCAAGAGCACCCCTCCCCAGCCCTCCCCTTGCCTACGGCAAAGGGAGGGGGCAACAGCTGCAGCTGCGAAGTGTTGGAGCTGCCCGGCTTTAGCCCTCCCTTTCGCGCAGCGAAGGGGAGGGTTGGGAGGGGTGCTCTTCGCCGTGCGCCAACGCCCGCAAAATGTCCTCCAACACAGCCGGCATCCGCTGCAGCACCTCATCATTCCAGTAGCGCAGCACCCGGAATCCAAGTCCCTTCAGCACCTCGGTCCGCCGTTGGTCATAGGCAACTTGCTCAAGATGCTGCCCACCATCCAACTCGACAATCAGCTTCACCTCCAGACAAACAAAGTCGGCGATATAGCCGGCCAAGGGCATTTGCCTGCGGAAGCGATAGCCCGCCAACTGGCGCCGGCGCAGCTGTTGCCACAGGCGGTCTTCGGCATCGGTGGGTGTGTTGCGTAGCGTCCTCGCGCGTCTGCGCAGCTTGTCCATCGCGACTCTCCGTCTTTCGTACGGAACGCCTGCAATTGCTGTTGATGGAAGCCTGTCAGGGATTAGCTGGATTCGGGCTGCCCTTCGACTCAAACGACACTGCGCTTTACCCCTCCCCAACCCTCCCCTTCGCCTTCGGCGCAAGGGAGGGAGCAAGAGCCCCCCTCCCCGGCCCTCCCCTTGCCTGCGGAAAAGGGAGGGGGCAACGCTTTAGCCCTCCCTTTCGCGCAGCGAAGGGGAGGGTTGGGAGGGGTGCCCCTGCTTCAAGCTTTCAAGCTCAACCCAACTGCGCCTGCGCCCACACCGCCAGCTTCTCGCGCCCGATCTTGGCGTTGTGGCGGATATCCACCGGGAAGCCCGGATGACGCAGGAAATGTTCGATCCCGCCCAACTCCGGATGCTGCAATGCCAGCGCCTGCAACTGCGCCTCAACCTGCTGAAAATGCTGGTCAGGCAGCAGCTCGTAACACAGCACCGGCACCTGCTGGCCCAACGCACCAACACCCACCAAAGCCGTACGCCGCACACCAGCCACAGTGTTGAACACCGGCTCCACCTGTTCGGTATACAGCGCCCCCACTGCTGTCTCGACACGATGCGTCTTGCGCCCGCAGAACCACAGGCGCCCTTGCGCATCGAACCAACCCACATCGCCCATGCGATGCACGATGCGCTCGCCACCATCGGCCAGCACTTCACGAATCTTGGCTGCGGCGGTAGCCTGCGGTCGGTTGAAATAGCTGTCAGTGGTGGTCGGACCAACCACGGTGATCTCACCCACCTCACCGGCCGGCAGCTCACGCACGCCACTCCAGTCAGCAATCGGCTCGTCGGTGATGGTGATGATGCGCACCTCATTCGGCGCGACCACGCGGCCGACACAGGTGCCAGCACCGGCCTCGGTAGCCTCACGTGTATCCACCAGTTCACGGCCTTCGATCACCGCGACCGGCAGACATTCGGTGGCGCCGTACGGCGTCCAGAACTGCCCGTATTCCGGCATCAGCGAACGGATCTTGGACACGATCTCCGGCGGTACCGGTGCGCCAGCCGAGGTGGCGCGGGTCACCGTCGGCAGTGGTTGGCCGTGCTCGGCCAGCACCCGCATCAGGGCCGGCGAACCAAACAGCTGGGTCACGCCGAAACGGGCGATGGCATCGTGAAGCTTGCGCGGATCAGCGCTGCCGGGCCGGGTCGGGTCCATGTCCGGGATCACCGAGGTCAGGCCCAGCGCTGGGTCGAACAGCGCGAATGGCGGGAAGGTCGGCAGGTCGATGCCGCCGGGTTGCATGCCGAAGGCATTGCGCAGCAGTTCCACCTGGCCGACGAAATGGCGGTGGCGGTACACCACGCCCTTGGGCACGCCGGTGGAGCCGCTGGTGAACAGGATCGCAGCCACGTCATCGGGTGCGGTTGCGGCCAGCTGACTGCCCGCTCCGGCACCATCTGCCTCGATCTTCGCCAAGGTGATCCCACCCCAAGCCCAGCGCCGGCCGACGGTGACCTTGACCCTGGCCGCCTTGGCCCAGCCGAGCAACACCCGCGCAAATTGTGCCAAGGGGATGCCGATGAAGGCCTGCGGCTGCGCTTCGTCCAGGCACTGCTTCAGCGCGCGCTTATCAATCCCGGGGTCGACCAGCACCGGCACCGCGCCGATCTTGAACAGGGCAAACATCAGCAGGAAGAACTCCGGCCCTGGCCGCACCATCACCACCGCGCGCACCCCACGGCCGATACCATTTGCCGCCAAACCCGCGGCAATGGCGTCGCTGCGGGCATCCAGCGTGCGGTAATCCAGGGTCACGTCGTAGGCGGCCATGCCATTGGCGGCGGGCTTGCCGGGGCAACGGATGGCGATCTGGTCGGGCCGTTCACGCGCCAGCTCGGGCAGTCGCGCGGCGATATTGCAGATTTCGTTCATCTTCCTATTGTCGCCAATGCAGAAAAATCTTGCGCGCTGGCCGTCAGCGTGGAAAATTTCCCACCTTCCTTTTGTCCTATTCCTGCCGCCAAGGCCGGTATCCCATGCCCCATCCCTGCCTGACCTGCGGCGCCTGCTGCACTCAATACCGCGTTGCCTTCCACTGGATGGAATCGGACGAAGTCACCGAAGGCGGCGTGCCCCACCAGCTGACCCAGCGCCTGGACCCGCACCGGCTGTGCATGCAGGGGACCTATTCGGACCCGATCCGCTGTGTGGCCCTGGACTCGGAGATCGGCGTGTACTCACGCTGCACCATCCACCCCAACCGGCCCAGCGTATGCCGCGAGGTGGACGCGTCCTGGGAATACGGCAAGGCCAGCTCGCAGTGCGACCGTGCGCGCATCGCCCATGGCATGCCGGCATTGACCCTGGCCGATTGGCGTTGGCGCGATGGTGCTGACAATGACGACGACCATCCGGACGACAACGGCAACAGCCCGGCCTCGCCGCCGAATACGCCGATTGCGGCTTGAGGGTTGTGGGTAGTTGAGGGTTGCGGGGCTTTGGGGCTTTGATTTTTTGGCTTTGGCCCTTGCTCTGGTTTTTATGCCGTCATTCCCGCGCAGGCGGGAATCGCTCTGGCTCTGGCTCCTACCTCGGCTCCAACGAAAGCAAAGCTTAAGTACAAGAGCAGGAGCGATTCCCGCCTGCGCGGGAATGACAGCAGAAAAGTCAGAGGCAAAAGAGCAAGCGCCGCAGCAACATCAAAGCGCCTTGTAACGCCCCCACAACACTTCGAACTGCTGCGCGAAGCTACGCACCAGATTGCGGTCATTGCTGACCACCAGATTCTCATCGTTGTGCTCGGTCGCGGTGCGCGTCCAGTTGAAGCTGCCATTGGCCAGCACCTTGCCGTCGAACAACGCGAACTTGTGGTGCATGTGGTATTCGCTGTGATCCACCCGCACCGGGATATCCGCATCGCATAGGCGGCGGATGTCATTACCGTCGTCGTAAACCTTGTCGTTGTCACTGATGATGCGCACCACCACGCCACGTTTGTGCGCATCCAGGATGACCCCGCTCAAGCGGTCATCGGAAATGGTGAACACACAGATATCCAGCGTCTGCTTGGCTCCGGCGCACAGCGCGCGCAGCCGTTGCATGCAGGCATCGCCCGGCGAGAAATAAGTACTGGTCAGGGTTTCAACCGGGCCGGCGTTGACGTCCAGGGTACGCACTACCTGTTCAACCCACTTCAGCATCGGCAGGGCCTCAGCCGGATTGGCCGCGACCTGCTCGCGGGCGATATCGAAGGCACGATTGCGCAGGAAGCGCAGGCGATCGGGCGGCAGCTCCACGCCGAGCTCGCGCAGCGCGGAGCGCTCTTCGTTGCTCAAGCTCAGGTCCTGCGCGCTGTCACGCAGCTGACGGTCCAGGCTGTCGAAATCCATGCTTCACTCCCTGTGCAAAGAAGCACAGAGCTTCGCACAGAAGCATGCATCGCCTGCTCGTTTGTGGGAGCGGCGTCAGCCGCGAAGCTGGGGCAATGGGAGAGGCCGCGAAAGCTTACCCCTCCCCAGCCCTCCCCTTGCCTTCGGCAAAGGGAGGGGGCAGAAGCTGGCCGTTGCTGATGTGTCCCTTGCTTCGCGGCTCACGCCACTCCTACAAAGGCTCACACCGCTCAAGGTTCACCCCAGCGGGTTGCGCTCCAGGAACGCGCGTACTGCCGGCACGATCACTTCGTGCTTGTCTTCCAGCACATAGTGGTTGGCGTCTTCAAACGTAGTCACTTCAGCCTGCGGCAGTGCCTTGCGGAAGCCGGTCAGGAAATGATGGTCGAAGCAAAAGTCACGCAGGCCCCAGGCGATGTACACCGGGCGATCCGCGAACGACGGCAATGCTTGCGCCGCACGCTCCAGCAGCGACCAGGCCTTGTCGGCCGGCGACAGCGGGATGTCCTGCATGAAGCGGATGGTGGAAATGCGGTTGTCCCAGTTGTTGTACGGCGACACATAGGCGCGACGCACATCAGCCGGCATGCGTCGGCTCACGCCCAGCCATGAGGCGCCGGCGGAGAACGCATTGAAGGTACGGATGAACCACTCGCCCAGCTTCCAGTGCCGGCCCATGGCGATCTGCCACGGCATCGGCTTTTCCGGCGGCAGCGGGAACGAGGCGGTGTTGGTGATCACCAGTCGCTTGACCTGATCGTGGTGCGACAAGGCCCAGCCGAAGCCGATCATGCCGCCCCAGTCGTGCACGGCCAAGGTCACCGGGCCGGTGATGCCCAGATGCTTGAGCAGCGCATCCAGGTCATCCACGCGCGACTGCAGGGTGTATTCGTAGCGGCTGTCATCGGGCTTGTCGGACAGGCCCATGCCGATATGGTCCGGCACGATGCAGCGGTACTTGTCGCTCAGGCCGTTGACCAGGTGCCGCCACAGATAGCTCCACGAGGGATTGCCGTGCAGCATCACCACCACCTCGCCATCGCGCGGGCCTTCATCGATGTAGTTCATCGACAAGCCTGGACGGACTTCGAAGCGGTGGGTCTTGCTGGGGTAACCGGGGAGTTTGTTCATCGGGTTGCACCTGCGGAAAGGGCCGGCAGAACCGACCCTGGGAATGCATGAGTCTGCACCATGCGACTGCTAAGCCCCCTCTCCCACCGGGAGAGGGGTTGGGGAGAGGGTTGGCCGGAGTGGCACAGCTTGAACAGCCGACCGGACTCCGCGCTCAGGCGTGCTGCGCACGCTGCCCCTCTTCCGCCCTTCGGGCACCTTCTCCCGCAAAGGGAGAAGGGAAAAGCGTCAGACCTGGCCTTGTTACCAGACCACCTCGGCCATCGTGCAGTTCAGGCCCGAGCCAATACCCATCAGCGCGACGCGGTCGCCCTTCTTGAGCTTGCCCAGCTGACGCAGCTTGCTCAGCACGATCGGTACCGAGGCCGGGCCGATGTTGCCGTGCTCACCAAAGATGGTCATCACCTTCTTCGGGTCGATGCCGAAGGCCTTGATGAAGGCATTGGTATGCGGCTGGCTGACCTGGTGGATCACGAACTGGTCGATCTCCTCCACTGCCCAACCCAGCGCGACGCGCGTGGCTTCAAAGGTCTTGGTGGCCAGCTTGATGCCTTCGATCAGCAGCATGCGGGTGTCGGTGACCATGCGGTCGAGGTTGCCCACGCACAGCTTGTTCCACTGGTTGGCTGCACGGGTCACGCCACCGCGGTAACGCGGGGCGTCCGGCACCAGCTCCGAGCGCGCCATCACCATTGCTGCCGCACCGGAACCGGTGGTCAGCGCGGCGACTTCGTCACGCATCTGCTGGGCGGTGATGTCCGGGGACATCATGCGCTCCAGGGTCTTTTCATAGACCAGGTTGGAGGTTTCACCATCGACGATCAACGCATAGTCGATGTCGCCGCGCTCCAACATCAGCGCCGCCATGTCCATGCCATTGATGAAGGCAAGGCAGGCGTTGGCGATGTCGAAGGTGACGCACTCTTCGCCGATGCCCAGGTTACCGGACACGATCGAAGCGGTGGACGGCTCCAGGTAATCACGGCTGACGGAAGTATTGATCAACAGACCAACCATGTCGGCGGTGATGCCGGCATCTTCCAGCGCCTTGCGGCCTGCCAGCGTGGCAACGTCCGAGGCCTGAGTACCCTGGTCCCAAAGGCGGCGCGCATGGATGCCGGCGATATCGCCAAGCACGTCGGCACGAATGCCCAGGCGTTCCAGCGTGGGCTGGAGCCGCTCGTTGATTTCCTTTGAGGTCAGCGTATGCGGCGCATCAATATGCGCCAGTCCCGCGATCGAGACGTTTTTAAAAGGCATCAGAAAGCGCCAAGACTCAGGCGAAGGGGTCGCCATTCTAGCGCCTGCGCCTTTTTACCGCATCTTTACAAATCAGCGGCCCGGCGTATGGAGCCGCCGGGACCGTAAGACGGCCTGGAATCTCAGCGCGGCGGGCACTGGAAGGCGGCAAAGCGCTGGCTGCCATCAGCCGGCAGACCTGCAGCCTGCACCGCATTGGCGCCTGCACTGGGGGCCTCGTTGCGGGCCAGGGTTTCCAGTTCTTCCTGCACGCGCAGCGGGTTGCGGTTGTAGAAGCCGACCTTGCTCTTTACCGACACCACGATCTCGCCCTTGGTCACGCAGCCCGGTGCAACCGGACCGGCGGGCAGTACGCGCACGGTCTTGCCGCTGGATTCAATCGGCACCCAGGTACAGGCGGCGGTGCTGGCGATCAGGGCGGACAAAAGCAGGACGCGCATGGACTATTCCTTGTGAAGATCAGCAGGGATTGTGCCGGGAATGGATGAACAGGTGGTGATCCCTGTGATTTGGTGCGCGGCAAAACAAAACCTACCCCTCCCCAACCCTCCCCTTCGCTGCGCGAAAGGGAGGGGGCAAAGGTGTAGTGCCGAGCCATGCTCGGCAGGGGCTTTACCGGTCAAAGCTAGAAGCTGCCCTCACCCCAACCCCTCTCCCGCGTGCGGGAGAGGGGCTTAAGCAGAAGCGGTGGGCTGAGTTCTCCCGTAAACGGGAGAGGGGCTTAAGCGGAAGCGGTGGGCTGCGCCCTACCGCTTACTTCTTCTCAACCGGCTTGCCGTCGGCGTCGATCACGGTCACTTCGCCCAGCTTCAGTGCGCGCACCGGGGCTTCAGTTTGCTTGAGGTCGCCTACAACCACCCAGGTCAGCTTGGACGGGTCCAGGGTCTTGGCTGCCTCGGCCACCTGTGCCGGGGTCATTGCTTCGATCTCTGCCTTGCGCTTGAACACGTAGTCGTCCGGACGGCCATAACGCACGATGCCGCCAATGGTGCTCATCACCGCCGATGCGGTTTCATAGGCACCCGGCAGACTCAGCGTCTGGATGTTGCGGATGCGATTGACCTCGGCATCGGTCGGCGGACGCTGGCCGCTGGCGAACTGGCTGATTTCAGCGTGCATTTCCTTCATCGCCTCACCGGTCTTGTCGATCTGCACCGGTGCAACCGCCATCCACGGACGCTGGCCCAGGGCATTGGAGGCCGACGAACGTGCGCCGTAGGACCAATGCTTGTCCTCACGCAGGTTCATGTTCAGACGCGAGGTGAAGTCGCCACCGAGCACGCCATTGGCAATGTCGAAGCGGGTGGTGCCCGGGTCCATCGTCGACGGCGTCACTTCACCGGCGAACAGGTTGGCCTGCACCGCACCCGGCTGGTCGATCAGGAACACGCGTGCGGTCTGCGGACGGTCCACATTGTTCGGGGCCTCAACCTTCGGGCGTGCACCCTCACCCTTCCAGTCACCGAAGCTGCGCTCCAGCAGCGGCACGAGGTCCTTCAAGGTGGTGTCGCCGACCACGATCAGGGTGGCGCCTTCCGGACGTATCCACTGCTTGTGGAAGGAGGTCAGGTCGTCGCGGGTCAGCGACTGGATCGCCGCTTCATTGCCGCTGCCGGTGAACGGAATCGCATACGGGTGACCGGCGCCGTACAGCAGCGGCGGCAGCACGCGCATCGCCACCGCATTGGGCTGCACCTTTTCCTGCTGGATGCCAGCAATCCAGGTGGCCTTGATGCGATCGATCTCGTTCTGCTCGAAGCGCGGTGCACGCACCACGTCGGCATACAGTGCCAGCGACGGTGCGAGGTTTTCCTTCAGTGCCGACAGGTACACGCTGGAACCATCCAGCGACGCACCGGCGTTGACGCTGGCCCCCAGGCGTTCCACCGCATCGGCGAAGGCCAGCGAGCCGAGCTGGCCAGCGCCCTCGTCCAGCATGCCCATGGTGAAGTTGGCGGTGCCCGGCTTGCGGCCACGGTCGGCGGTGAAGCCACCCGGGAACTCATAGCTGAACTGCACCACCGGAACATCATGGCGTTCGGCCAGCACCACCTGGGTGCCGTTCTTCAACGTGGCGCGCTGCAGCTGCGGGAACTTCAGTTCCGGGAAGCTGGTGGTCTTGGGCACACCGGCGCTGCGGTCAACCTGGCTCGGCAGGGTCTTGTACTTGCTGTCCACGGCCGGCACGTTGAATGGCGCCGGCTTGACCGACGGCAGCTCGGCCAAGGCAACGCGCTCGCCCGGCTCGACCACCAGGGTGTGGTCGCCCACGCCCAGCCACTTGGCGCCGGCCGCCTTTACGTCCGCAGCGGATGCCGCGTCCACATTGGCCAGCGAGGTGCGGAAGCAACCCGGGTTGCCTTCGTATACGGCGCACTGTGCGAGCGCGTCAGCTTTGCCGCCGAAGCCACCAATACGCTCGATGCCGCGCACGAAACCGGCACGTGACTGCACCTTGGCGCGCTCCAGCTCATCGGCGGTCGGGCCTTCGGCGATCAGACGCTTCAGCTCCTCGTCGATGGCCGCCTCGACCTTGGCCGGGTCCACGCCCTGCTTGACCGTGGCCATGATCAGGAAGTTGGAGCCCAGCTGCGAGGCATCGGTCATCGCGCTGATGTTGTCGACCAGCTTGTCCTTGTGCAGCAGGCGCTGGTCCAGACGCGAGGACTTGGCGCCGCCCAGCACGTAGGAGAACAGGTCGAGCTGATCGATATCGGTGGTGCCAACCTGGGCCACATTCCAGGCACGGTAGATGCGCGCCTGCGGCACCTTGTCGGTCATCACTTCGCGGGTGGTGGCAGCGCGCTGCGCAACGTTCACCGCCGGCTGCGCCATGGTCGGGCCGGCCGGAATGTCGCCGAAGAACTTGGCGGCCTTTTCCTTGGCAGTGGCCACGTCGATATCACCGGCCAGCACCAGCACCGCATTGTTCGGGCCGTACCAGGTCTGGAACCAGGTCTTTACGTCGTCCAGCGAGGCGGCGTTGAGATCGTTCATCGAGCCGATCACGCCGTGGTGATACGGGTGACCCGCCGGGTACATGGCGCGGGTCAGCTTGTCCCATACCTGACCATAAGGCTGGTTCTCGCCTTGACGCTTTTCGTTCTGCACCACGCCGCGCTGCTCATCCAGGGCGGCCTGATCGATGGCGCCGACCAGATGACCCATGCGGTCCGACTCCATCCACAGCGCCATGTCCAGCGCGGTGGTCGGCACGTTCTGGAAATAGTTGGTGCGGTCGGTATTGGTGGTGCCGTTCTGGTCGGTGGCACCGACCTGCTTGAAGGGTTCGAAGAATTCGCCGTCGTGGTTTTCGCTGCGCTGGAACATCAAGTGTTCAAACAGATGCGCGAAGCCGGTGCGGCCGGCCGGTTCGTCCTTGGCACCAACGTGGTACCAGATGTTCACCGCCACGATCGGCGCCTTGCGGTCGGTGTGCACCACCACGCGCAGGCCGTTGGGCAGGGTGAACTCTTCATACGGAATGTCCACAGACGCAGCGGCGGCGGCCGGCTTGGCCTCCGCAACCAGCGGCATGCCAACAAATCCGCCGAGGGCGGCACTCAGGGCCAGGGTCAACAAGGCGGTACGGGGCATAGCAGCGTTCATTCCATTTCCCTTGGGTATGAAGGTGAACGCTGATCCTAACCGGGCGCCGTCACATCGGCATACGCCATGCGTCATGGGTACCGAAGCAGCTGTACCGGTGTCCGTCCGGTCACTGCGGGCGCGGCAGGTGTCCGGACAGCGGACACTTTCCATAAACAACAACTCTTTATTTATCAATAAGATGCGATTGGCACGCATCCTGCTGTCTATTACTCGCAGCCAGATCACTTCAGACGACAAATGACTGATAGCTGAACAGATCAAAAAAAGTAAAGAAAGTTCTTGCACTACGAAATTTACTGTACTACCTTACTACCACACCACTGACCACACACACCAAACAGGTCCCGCCATGAACGCCAAGTCTCTCGCCCTTGCCATCGCCCTCGTCGCCAGCACCGGCTTTGTTTCTTCGGTCCAGGCTTCGGATATCGTCACCTTGGAAACCGTGCAGGTTCGTCCTTCCGCTGATCAGCTGGCCCAGGCCCAGCACGAAGCCAGCAGCAACATCCCGACCCTGGCAGCCGTGCAGGTCCGCCCGACCGTCGGCCAGATCGTCGAGCTGATGGCCGAACAGACCGCCAGCCAACTCGCCTCCGCCAGCCCGGTCGCCATCGGCACCCGTGCCGGCAACTGGATGGTCTCGCTGCCGGCCATCACCGTCCGCCCGGACGTGGAGCAGGTGCAGTCCATGGCTGCAGAAGCTGCTGCTGAAGCCATCGGCAAGGTCGTCGCGCAGGGCATGGTTTCCAATTAAGCCAGCCATGACGCGACACCCGGCGTAAACTGCGCCGATGACTTCTGCCCCTGTTTTCGATGTAGTGCTTTACCAGCCCGAGATCCCGCCGAACACCGGCAATGTGATCCGGCTCTGCGCCAACACCGGCGCGCGGCTGCACCTGATCGAGCCTTTGGGTTTCGACCTCAGTGACAAGCAGCTAAAGCGCGCCGGCCTGGACTATCACGAGTACGCACAGATGCAGGTCCATCCGGACCTGGAAACCGCCTTGGCGCGCATCGCCCCGAAGCGTTTGTTTGCATTGAGTACCCGCTCCAGCGTCCGCTATGACAGCGTGCAGTTCGCCGACGGCGACGCCTTCCTGTTCGGCCCGGAAACCCGTGGCCTGCCGCAGGATCTGCTTGATTCCTTGCCCGATGGCCACCGCCTGCGCCTGCCGATGCAGCCCAACAACCGCAGCTTGAATCTGTCCAACTCGGTCGCCGTGGTGGTGTATGAGGCGTGGCGGCAGCAGGGTTTCCCTGGCGGGGCGTGAACTGCGCCAGCTGGGTTTTTTATTTTTTGTGGGAGCGGCGTCAGCCGCGAAGCTATGGATCTATCCGATTGCGGGCATGCCGATGATTTCGGTGCTGCCAGCTTCGCGGCTCACGCCGCTCCCACAGCTTTGATGGCGCACCGGGAATGCCCCTGCCGAGCATGGCTCGGCACTACTGACTCCGACCGCGAACAAGCCTCACCCAACCACACCCGACTCACGCAACTCACGCAGCCGCTCACCATCGAGGGCAAGCACCTCCCCCAACACCTCAGCCGTGTGCTGCCCCAACAACGGCGCAGCCTGCTCATAACGCACCGGCGTCGCCGAGAACTTCAGCGGATTACGCACCATCGCCACGCTGCCGCCACCGGCATGCGGCAGTTCAATCCGCAGACCACGCGCCTGCACCTGCGGATCGGCAAACACCTGATCAATCCGGTTGACCGGATTGGCCGGCACCACCGCTTTCTCCAGCGCCGCCAACCATTCAGCTGCCGGCCGCGTACTCAGCACCTGCTGCAGATGCGGGACCAACAGTTCGCGGTTCGCAACCCGTGCGTTGTTGCTGGCATAGCGCGGATCGCGCGCAAGCTCGGACTCGCCAATTACTTCGCACAAACGTGCGAACTGGCCGTCGTTGCCCACTGCAAGCATGAAATAGCCATCGGCCGCCGGCATCACCTGGTACGGCACGATGTTCGGATGCGCCGTGCCCTGCCGGGTTGGCACCACGCCGCCAATCAGGTAATTGGAGGCTTGGTTGGCCAGCCATGCGACCTGAGTATCCAGCAGCGCCAGATCGATCTGCTGACCAACGCCGGTGCGTTCGGCATGACGCAACGCCGCCAGAATCGCGGTCGCCGCATACATGCCGGTCATCAGATCAGTCGCGGCCACACCTACTTTCTGCGGGCCAGCACCGGGCGCACCATCCGGCTCGCCGGTGACGCTCATCAGGCCGCCGATGGCCTGGATCGCGGCGTCGTAACCGGCACGCTGCGCATAAGGCCCGTCCTGGCCGTAGCCGGTGATCGAGCAATACACCAGCTTCGGGTTGATCGCCTGCAGGCTGGTGAAATCCAGCCCGTATTTCTTCAGGCCACCGACCTTGTAGTTCTCAACCAGCACGTCGCAATGCACGACCAGCTCGCGCAGCAGCGCCTGCCCTTCGGCGGTGGTGAAATCGATCGCCAGCGAGCGCTTGCCGCGGTTGGCGCACAGGTAGTACGCGGACTCGCTGCTGTCATTGCCCTCGGCATCCTGCAAATACGGCGGCCCCCAACTGCGGGTGTCGTCACCCACGCCTGGGCGCTCGACCTTGATCACGTCGGCGCCGAAGTCGGCCAGCACCTGCGTGGCCCAGGGACCGGCGAGGATGCGCGACAGGTCGAGAACGCGAACGCCGTCGAGCAGGTTCATTTCGGCCACCAGGTTTTGCAGGCATCGGGCAGCACGGGCTGCCAGCCAATGGCTTGCTGGAAGGCCTCTGCCAGCGCAATCAGCGTGAGTTCGTCGCCGATATTGCCGATCAGCTGCATGCCTGCAGGCAATTCGCCTGCAGCTACCGGCAAGGGCACGGACAAGGCTGGGTTGCCGGCCAGGTTGGCATAGGCGGTGAGATCGGCCTGGCTGGCCGGGGCCGGGTTGCCGAATGCGAATGCGCGTTGCGGCGCAGTCGGCATCACCACTACGTCGCATTGCGCCAACCACTGCTGCAGCTGCACCTGGCCACGGTCGGCCAGTTGCGAAGCGGCGGCGAGTTCGGCAGCGCTGCGGCCTTCTGCCCAGGACATCAGTTTGACCAGCAGTGGCGAGAACTTGCTGCGGTCGCCGGCCCAGGCATCGGCGTGCTCGACCAGCAGTTCGGCCTCGCTCATCAACAAGCCAGCGCGGCGTGCGCGGGCAGATGGGAAGGCCGGTGCCGGCAAAGGCTTCAACTGATGGCCCAAACCAACCAGCACGCGCAGGCCATCCTCGAATGCTGTCTGCACATCGGGCGCAACCTCGGCGGCATCAAACAGATCGACCACACCGATGCGCAGCGCCGACTTGTCAGCGGGCAGGTATTGGACGAAGCGCGACTGCGCGCAGTCCGGATCGAAGCCAGTCATCAGCTGCAGCAGCAAGCGCAGATCGCGCGCCGAACGCGTCAACGGGCCGATATGGTCCAACCGCCGGCACAAGGCCACCGTGCCGCGTGTACTGATTGCGCCCCAGCTCGGCTTGAGCCCGACCACGCCGCAATAGCTGGCCGGGATGCGCACCGAGCCCATGGTGTCGGTGCCCAACGCCGCCGCGCACAAACCAGCCGCCACCGCAGCACCGCTGCCGCCGCTGGAACCGCCCGGCGTATAACCGGGCCGATGCGGATTATGGCAGGCGCCGTAAAACGGGTTGTCGTTGTCGGCGCCCATCGCCGCTTCGTGCATGTTGAGCTTGCCGACGATCACCGCACCGGCAGCGCGCAATGCGGCCACGGCCGGATTGTCGGTGCTGGCCGCCGCGCTGTGACGGCGGGTTTCCATGCCGGCGGTAGTGACCATACCGGCCACGTCGATATTGTCTTTGACCGCGACTGGCAGGCCTTCCAAAGGACGCGCCAAGCCACGTTGGCGACGTTGCTGGGACTGCGCGGCCGCAGCCAATGCGCCTTCCGCATCGACATGGATATAGCTGTTGATCTGCGCCTGGCTGGCAGCGATGGCTGCCAACTGCTGCTCGATCAGTTCGGTACAACTGACCTCACCAGCGGCCAGCAAGGCCGCCTGCGCAGTCAGATCCAAGCTCAACAACTGCGCATCGGCCTTGCTCACGCGGTCTTCCTCAAGCGAAACGTTTGTCGATCAGGCGCACCGGCTTCTGTCGTACTTCGATACCGGTCAGCGCTGCCAGCGCGCCCGGCGCGGCAAGCACGATGCTCATTTCAACACCGAGGCGCTGGCGCAGCAACGCGGCGAACTCCGCGGCCAGCTGTGCGTCATCCAGCGCACCACGGGTTTCCACGTGCACGGCCAGATCATCGCGGCCACCGTCGTCGCGGCTGGCAACGCAGATGAACTCGCCGGCGAACGAGGCGTGTTCTTCCAACACTGGCGCCATTGCCTGCGGGAATACATTGATGCCGCGAATCTTGACCATGTTGTCGCTGCGGCCGAGGAAGCCCTCGATGCGACGCAGGTTCATGCCCAGCGGCGACGGCGTGGTCAGCACACGGGTCACGTCATGGGTATTGAAGCGGATAATCGGGTAGATGTCGTCCTTGTACAGGCAGGTGACCACCATGTCGCCGGTGCCACCATCGGCCACCAGTTCACCGCTATCCACGTCGAGGATTTCGACGTACTGCGCGTCTTCCATCAGGTACAGACCATCCTGATCCGGGCCCTGGCCGGCAATCGCGCCGGTGTCACCCACGCCGTACCAGTCGTACAGTTCGACGCCGCCCCAGGCCGCCGACAGCGATTCGCGCGATTCGCGACCCAAGTGACCGCAGATCATCCGCACCGGGATGTCCTTGCCCGGCACCAGACCGTTCTCGCGGGCCACGTCGGCCAGCTTCTTGATGTAGTCGGCAAATCCAACAATGACGTTGGTGCCCATGCTCTTCATCAGCTGCACCTGCTGCGCCGAACGCATCTCGATACCGGTGCCGGCCGAGCAGAACAGTGCCTGCGTGTAATGCGTCACTGCTTCGCGAACATAGTGGCCGCCATTGATCATGCCGTGGCCATAGACCGAGTGCACCACGTCGCCGGGCTGCATGCCCTGCCAACGGTACAGGCGCGCCAACAGCAGGCTCTGCACTTCGCGCGAATGCGGCGAGAACACCAGCGGCTGCGGGCGGC
The DNA here is from genome assembly GCF_056760195.1 of Stenotrophomonas sp. STEN020. Lineage (NCBI taxonomy): Bacteria > Pseudomonadati > Pseudomonadota > Gammaproteobacteria > Lysobacterales > Lysobacteraceae > Stenotrophomonas > Stenotrophomonas sp. STEN020. Next base: position 33,157 of record NZ_JBRREI010000016.1, on the reverse strand, counting down.
CGGTAGTGCCGGAGGTGGTGTGGAAGACCAGCGGCTTGTTGCCGGCTTCGGTGCCGTCCTGCCAACCGTGGAAGTCACCCAGCGGCGGGTTGGCTTCGACCGAGGCCATGATCTCGTGCTTGCCGAATACCGGCAGCTTGGTGATGTCGTCCAGGCTCTGGATGTCGTCCTGGGTGATCCCAGCGTTGCCCCACAGGCGCTGATAGAACGGAATCTGCCAGGCGCGTGCCACGCAGCGCAGGAACATCGCGTTCTGCTCGGCGCGCAGCTCCTCGCGGCTGATGTTCTTGAACTTGTCGGTGAAGGCCTGGTCCAGCGGGAACTGCTGAAGCAGCTCCTTGACATCGAAGGATTCGAAATAGGTGGCGTAGGTCATGGGGTCTCGACAATCAGCAGGTCGACCAGCTGCCTGACATCGTCGATGTCCTGCAGATGGTCGAAGTGGGAGATCAGGGCAGCACGGTGGCCGGCATCGAAGGGACGCGCGGCGTGGTCAAGGCAGTGGTGGAACTTTTCCAGTTGCTGGGCGCGTGACAGCGGCCGTTGCGGCGAGCCGATGGCGGCATCGCGATGGTTGTGCAGCACGCGGCCGTCGCGCAGGGTGACCGTCATCGATTGCGGCACCAAGGCATTGGGATCTTCGCAATGGTTCGGCACCAGACTGACCTGGTTGGCGAACGCGGCCAGCTGCGCATCGGCGAGCTTGTCTGGCGCATAGGCGGACAAGCCGACCTTGCCATCCAGCAAAACGGTGCCGAGCAGGAACGGCAGGCAAAGCCGGGCGTAACTGGTTTCCATCGCGGTCTGATAGCTGCGGCCAACCAGGCGGCGCACCAGCGGCGGTGCCTGCAGTTCGATGCTGGCGACGTTGTCCAGGTTCAGACCGTGCTGCTGGCGCAGCTCCATCAGCATGTCCTGCGCGGCATGCGCGGCACCGCCGGTCGGGAACACCTTGTGGCTCACGGTGAGGATCTGCGCTTCACGCGCGGCCAGTTTCTGCAGCGATGGTCCGACGTCGAATTCGCCCTCGATCAGCGGCAGGTAGCCGAAGGGCCCTTCCAGCATCTCGCGCGGTGCCGGAAAGCCATTGCGCGCCAACTCCCAGCAGCTCAAGGCAGCGCGCGCGTTAAGCGCGACCTGCAACGCCAACGTCGGCGAGCCCTCCACATGCGCCTGCATGGTGCCGGACAGGTGGCTGTAGGTCAGGCCCAGCGCGCGCCGTAGCAGTTCTTCGTCTGCACCATGCAGGTGCGCGATGCCTGCAGCTGCGCCCAAGGCACCGCACATCGAGGGGCGGAAGAAGCGCATCGGCGCGCGGCCACTGATGCCGATCAAAGTCGCTACATCGACCGCGACATTGAGCGCGGTGATCAAGGCCTTGCCATCGACCGCCACCCCATCGACGTTTGCGCGTTGCTCGGCAGCAGCAATCAAGGCCGATTGAATCACCGCCAGCGGATGCACCACCGCTGGCATATGTACGCAATCAAATTCCTGGCTGTGGATCTGGTAGCCGTTGACCATCGCGGCGCTGGCTGCGGGCATCGCTTCGCCGGTCACCCAGACCCGCGCGGCATTGCCAGCACCATAGCTGGCGGCACTGCGGCGCACCGTCTGGGTCAGGGGAACCTGCGGGCCCGAGCCCGAGATGCCCACTGCCATCGAATCCATCACGAAGACCCGCGTAGCCGCGACAGCCTCGGCGGAAAGGTCTTCAAAACGCAGCGTGCTTGCATGCTGCAACAGTGCTTCGGTCAATCGCATCAGGCCACCCGCGCCAACATGGCGTTCAAGGCGTCCAGACTGCCGCCATTGGCCAGCACCTGCACCTGCCCAAAGAGGGGTTGCGCCAAACCTGCCGATACGCCACCCCACTTCGCCAAGGCCAGCGCCTTGGCCAGCACGTCCTCGGCCGACATCGGACATTCCGGGTCGCCCCAGGCGTCGATGCGCTCGGCCTGCACGCTGCGGCCATCGGCCAGCCACAGCTGCACGCCGGCGCCGTAATGCACGGGGAAACGCTGGCTACAGGCCGCATCCTCGATCAACTCGATGCGCTGCCGCCACGGCGCCAACTCGGCATCGCTGCAGGCTTCGGCGGTGTAGTGATCAAGTTGCGGCCGGCCGTTGACCAGGATCGAGGCCAGCGCGTGCTGCAGGCTGAACTTGGCCTCCAGCTCGGTCTGCGGCTGGGCGCGGTCGCAGAAGCGCAGGGCTTCGGCATAGGTACGTACTTCGATGCGTTCAATCTGCGCAATGTCTGCGACATCGAGCTGCGCCATCGCATCCAGCATCGCATCGATTGCCGGGTGTGCATGGCGGCAGGCCGGCCACGGCTTCAGGCTGGTGCTGTGGATCAACCAATCATCTTCGTCGGCAACCACCAGTTCCGGCACGGCATCCGGCGCGGTGGCGGCAAACAGTCCCTGCTCGCCTTCCAGTATCCTGCGCGGCCCACGCATGCCAGCCAGCGCCAACTGCGCCGCCAGCCAGCCACTGCGTGCGGCTTCGGCGTTGTGCAATGACTTGGTCGGCACCGGCTCATGGCGCATCTGCCACAGCCCGCCTGTACGGCTGCCGGCATTGCCCAGCGCATCGGCCAGCGAATCAGCTGGCAGGCGCAGCACTGATGCAGCGGCTGCGGCAGCGCCAAAGGCGCCAGCAGTCGAAGTCGGATGCCAATAGCGGTAATGCGCCTTTCCCAACGCACGGCCAACCCGGATGGTCGCTTCATAGCCACGCACGATGGCATCAAGCAGCACCGTCGCATCCGCGCCTTCAGCCTGTGCCGCAGCCAGCGCGACCGGGATGACGACCGGGCCGGGATGCAGGATGGCACCGCGGTGCACATCGTCCATTTCCAGCACATTGGCGAGCGCGGCATTGAGCAGCAAGGCATCAGCGGCACTGCGCCGGCCCGCGCCCAAGGCAACCACGTTGCCGCTGGCCTGTGCCTGCACCACTGCGCGCAGCTGCGTCGCAATCGGATAGCGCAGGGCGGCCAAGGCGCAGCCCAGCCAGTCGACCAGCAGCAATGCGGCACGCTCACGGGCGGCATTATCTACCGGCCGTTGCAGGCGCTGGGCGAGCTGTTCGGTAAGGCTGGCAGCAGGCGTGGTCATCGCGCGATGAGGTCTCGGTGCGGGCCCGCAACAGCGGGTTCGGGGTGGTGGGAACAGCAAACGCGTGAAAAGAGCATAACCGACTTTGTCCGGACATATCATATGATCCGTTTCCCGAACGCCGCAATCAGCCCCATGCCCCGAATTCTGGATGCCGACACTTTCTTCGACTACCTCGCGCAAGGACCCGAAGTCTTCGCGCCCGGCTGTGCCGGCCATTCGCTGCTGTTTGAACACTGGCTGCGCAGCGGCGCCGAGCGCTGCGGCGGACTGCGTTTCACCGGCGTGCACATCCCCACGGTCAACACCTTCGACTTTGCCGGGCTGCACCCGCAGGCACGCCAGCGCACGATTTTCCTGAGCAGCGATCTGCGCAGTTCCTGGCTGGATGGCCGCGTTGATTACCTGCCGATGACCTATACCGCCACCTGGCGCTGGCTGCGCGAAAGTGTGGCCTTCGACACCGTGCTGGTGCAGGTGGCACCGCCGGACGAGGACGGCAACTGTTCGCTGGGCATTGCCTGCGACTTCACCCCGGCGGCGTGGCCGCGCGCGACCCGCATCCTGGCGCATATCAACCCACGCATGCCGCGCACGCGCGGGCCCTCGATTCCCTTGTCGCGGATTACTGCAGCCATCGAGCAGGATGCACCCTTGCTGGATATCCCTGATCCGCCCGCCGATGCCGCCATGGATGCAGTGGCCGCGCAGGTTGCTACCTTGGTAGACGACGGCGCGACGTTGCAACTGGGCTTGGGCCGACTGCAATCGGCCGTGCTGCGCGCGGTGCGCGAGCGGCGCAATCTGCGCATCCACAGCGGCATGGTCTCCGATGGCCTGCTGGGCCTGCTCGAATCCGGCGCACTGTCGCCGGCACCAAATGCAGTGGTGGCCGGTGTCGCGCTGGGTACACAGGCGCTGTACGACATCGCCCCGCGCAGCATCAGCTTCCGCGAGGTTGGCCACACCCACGACCACAACGTACTGGGCGGTATCCCGCGCCTGACCGCCATCAACAGCGCGTTATCGGTGGACCTGCTGGGCCAGGTGAACGGTGAGTTCCTGTCTGGACGCCAACTGAGTGGCGTGGGCGGCCTGCCTGATTTCCTGCAAGGCGCTCGCCAATCGACCGCTGGTCGCGGCATCATTGCACTCCCTGCCAGTACCCCCAAGGGCGAAAGCAGGATCGTGCCGATGCTAGCCGCCGGTCCCGTAAGCCTTGCCCGCGTAGATGCCGACTGCATCGTCAGCGAACATGGCGTAGCTGATCTACGCCATCTCGACGTCCATGCACGGGCCCAGGCCCTGATCGCCATCGCCGCACCCAAACACCGTGAACCCCTGCAGCGCAGCTGGCAGGAACTCTCGCTCAGACTTTGAACAAGGATCTGTACATATGACTGGTACGCGACGCAGCAAGCCCCGCTATGCCGAACTGGGCGATCTACTGCAGGCGGCAATCGAGAAGGGCGAGTACGCCGTTGGTACCTTGCTACCCACCGAGCTGGAGTTGTGCGAACGCTTCAGCGTCAGCCGCCACACCGCGCGCGCAGCCTTGGCGCAGCTGATCAGCGCCGGCCTGGTGCAGCGCCGGCCCGGCGCTGGCACGCGGGTGATCGCACAGAACTCGGCAATGCGTTACGAGCACGAGATCGACACCGTCGACCTGCTGATGCAGTACGGCAACAGCACCCGCCTGCAGGTACTGGAAACCGAGCGCAAGCTGGCCGACCCGCTGATGGCGCAGCGCCTGGACATCCACGAAGGCAAGGAATACCTGCGCCTGCACTGCCTGCGCCTGGAAGAACAGAGCCGCGAACCGATCGCCGTTACCGAGATGCTGATCCCGGTGCGCACCGGTGTACCGACCGAGAAACTGCTGGAAGTGGCTGGCGCCGCGCGGGCGCTGGCCAAGTTCCTAGACCCGACCAAGCTGTCGCGGGTGGAGCAGGTGTTCGATGCGGCGTCCTTCGATGCCGGCGACGCCAAGCTGCTCGACATCAAGAAGAGCGAGCCGGCAATGCGCGTGCAGCGCCGTTACCGCGATGCCAACGGCCGCTTGCTGCTGGTCGCGACCAGCCTGCACCCGCCGGGCCGGTTTGCGTACTCGATGGTGCTTTCTCGCAATCACCGCTGAGCGTTGCAAAACCTGCACTTGAGTCGCTCGAAACCCGATGCCAGACCGCTGCCATCGGGTTTTTTGTGCGCCGTCGTCAGCATTGAGGTAGCCCGGGCAAGCACAGCGCACCCGGGGGCAGCCGTGTACCGATACTGCAGTCCGCCAACGGCCGCGGTCGCGCTGCGCTCACCCGGACTACAGCGGGCGGGCCGGCCAGCGCCCCCCCTTTGGGCAGCAATCCAGACCCCAACCAGCGCGCTGCCGCCACCGGTAACTTACAGCGGCGGCTTGACACCCCGGGGCCAAGAACTGACGCTTACGCCATGAGTATCGACCTAACCCCCCTTGATCTTCGAGAGCTCAACACTCTCATCCGCGCCGCACAGGACAGGCACAAAGCGCTCACCCAACGTCAACCTGCGGAAAAGGTCAGGCGCAAACTCACCGCATTGGCCAAGCAGACCGGCTATACGATCGAAGAACTGTTCGGCCCCGGCGCAGATGCCGTCGCGCCGAAGGGCAAGGCCGGCCGCCGCAAGGGGCCGAAAGTGAAACCGAAATATCGCGATCCCGAGAACCGTTGGAACACCTGGACCGGCCGCGGCAAGATGCCGCTCTGGCTGGCTTCCAAGATCCGCTTCGGGCAGACCGCCACCGACTTCCTGATCCCGGGCGTGGCCAAGCTCACCCCCTCGGAAAAGGTATTGACCGGCAAGCGCAAGGTGTTCAAGGCGGGCTGAGTAAAACCGGGGTGGGAGAGGGGGGTTTTGTAAGAAAACCCCCCCCAACCCCCGGGGGGCCCCCACCCCCCCCCCACCACCCCCCCCCCCCCCCCCCCCCACCACCCCCGGGTGGCTCGGGGGGCTATCCCCCCGCGGGGGGCGGGGGGTGGCCTCCCACCACCCCCCCCCGCCCCACCCCGGTTTCGCCCCTAGCACTGCCAGACAACCCGCAGACACCTCGCCACCATCGCTGCCGGTAGCTGCTAGATTCCAAGGCTTCTCCAAGCTTGGACAAAGCCGCCGATGCGTAGCCGCCTGCTGTGGATGTTGCTCTGCCTGCTGGCACCGGCCAGCAATGCCGAAGTGCTGGTGCATTCAATCAGCTACCAGGGCAACGACCTGCACGCTCCGCTTGCAGCCGGAAACTATCGCAATCCAATACTGCCCGGCTTTTACCCGGACCCATCGATCGTGCGCGCTGGCGATGACTTCTATCTGGTCAACTCCACGTTCGGCTACTTCCCCGGACTGCCGATTCACCACAGCCGCGACCTGGTGAACTGGACACAGATCGGCAATGCCATCGATCGCCCCAGCCAGATCAACTACGGCAAGGACGAGCTCACCCGCGGCCTGTTCGCCGCCTCCATCAGTCATAACGATGGTCGGTTTTACATCGTCAACACCTGCTTCTACTGCGACGGCGGCAACTTCCTGATCCACGCCGACAACCCGGCCGGGCCATGGTCCGATCCGGTCTGGCTGCAGGTGCGCGGGATCGACCCTTCCCTGTTCTTCGATACCGATGGCAGCGCCTGGGTGGTGCACAACGACGTTCCTGATGGCGAGCTGCGCTACGACGGCCATCGCGCGATCTGGCTGCAGCAGATTGATCTGGCCAGTGGCAAGGCCATTGCCGAGCGGCGACTGCTGGTAGATGGCGGCGCAGACCCCGCCAGCAAGCCCGAGCACATAGAGGGCCCGCATATCTTCAAGCACGACGGCTGGTATTACCTGACCGCCGCCGAAGGCGGCACCGGCGAACAGCATGCGCAGATGATCTGGCGCAGCCGCAACCTGACGGGTCCGTATCAGGCTGGCCCCAACAATCCGGTGTTGACCCAGCGCGACCTCGATCCCAAGCGCGCCGGCCCGGTGACCTCGGCCGGACATGCGCAGTTCGTGCAGTTGGCCGACGGCAGCTGGTGGACGGTATTCCTCGCTACCCGCCCCTACCGCGGCAATCAATACAATCTTGGCCGCGAAACCTTCCTGCTGCCGGTGCAATGGCAAGATGGCTGGCCGCAGGTGCTGCCGCGTGGCGCTGGCGTACCACTACAGCTGCCGCGGCCGCAGATTGCAGGGGCGAGCGCGACTGTCACTGATAGCGCTGTATCCAATTGGACAGAGAACTTCAGTGACGCGAAGTTACCGCCGCAATGGCTGACCTTGCATCCGCCAAAGAGCGCTTGGTTCAGCATGGGCGCTGGCGGTTTGAAACTACAAGCAGGCATGACGCCGCTGGGCGTAGAGGGTGCGGAAGAACAGGCCCACTATTTAGGACATCGTCTGCAGCACCACCGCGCGACCCTGGACATGCAGTTGTCTGCAGCATCTGTGGCCGACGGCGAGTTGGCCGGATTGGCCTTGCTGCAGAACGAGCGCTATCACTATGTGCTTGGCATTGAAGCCAGCAAGGGCGTGCGTCGGATAGTTCTGTATCTGCGTGCTGGCCGGGAATCCCCGGAGACAGGAACGCTGTTGGCGCAGAAGGAGCTAAGCGGCGCTGGCGATAACACCGGCCTGAGATTCACCCTGGATGGAGCACGTGCGCAGGCATGGTTCTCACCACAGCCAGGGCAATGGCAACGTGTTGGCGAAGCGCTGGATGCGAGCTTGCTCAGTACCGACACCGCAGGTGGATTCATCGGCAGCACGTTTGGTGCGTATGCGGTTAAGCCGCAACCCAAACTGTAACCGAGCGAAGCGCGCTCTTGCCCCCTCCCTTTGCCGCAGGCAAGGGGAGGGTTGGGGAGGGGTGCAGTTCGCGATTGCGCGGCGGCTGACGCATCACTGGCTTCGCGGCTTATGCCGCCCCTACAACATTGCTTGTAATGCCCCTGCCGAGCATGGCTCGGCACTACCGTTGCAGCATTGCTTGTAATGCCCCTGCCGAGCATGGCTCGGCGCTACAGCTGCAGCATTGCTTGTAATGCCCTTGCCGAGCATGGCTCGGCACTACCGTTGCAGCACTGCTTGTAATGCCCCTGCCGAGCATGGCTCGGCACTACAGCTGCAGCATTGCTTGTAATGCCCTTGCCGAGCATGGCTCGGCACTACCGTTGCAGCATTGCTTGTAAGGCCCCTGCCGAGCATGGCTCGGCACTACGGGTTTATGCCGCGCTGCTTGAATCTGGGGCATCGACCAGTTGGTTGATGCGGCGCAAGGCGCTTTGCAGTTGGCGTCTATTGCTTGCTTGCCCCAGTGACAGCCGAAAGCCTCGACTGCGCTGTGCGCCATCCGGTCTGAATGCCGATGAAGGCGAGATCGCCAGGCCCTGCAGCTGGGCGGCGCGCACAAAGCTGGCATCGGTCCATGGTTCGGGGACGGTGCACCAGGCATGTAAGCCGGCTGCTTGTACCTTCAACGAAGGCACCAGCAGATGTGCTGCCAGCGCAGTGCGTTCGCGCGCTTCTTCCAGCACCTGCCCCAACAATGCGGTTGCCGATCCGTCCAACAGCAGTTGGCTGACCAGCGCCATCACCAGCGGGTGGCCCATCAAGCAGATCGATCGCAGTGCGGTCGCCAGTTCTTCAGCGTGTCGCTCCGACGGACAACGAACAAAGGCTGTACGCAGACCGGGGCTGATCGCCTTCGACAAGGTTGATACGTAATACACATGCGCCGGTGCCAACGCAGCAATCGGCGTTGGCTTCTCCGTAGCATGATGCCAATAAGGATCATCTTCGATAGCCAACAGCTCCAGCCGTTGCAGCACACGCGCCAACGCAACCCGACGTTGCGGCGGAATCGTCAGCGCAGCTGGGTTGTTGCAGGTGGGATTTAGGTACACCACGCGTGCGCCGCTCTGCCGTGAAGCGCGCTCAAGCGCATCCGGGCACATTCCATCTGCATCGCCATCGACCGGCAGCAGGCGCCGACCCAGCGACTTGGCGACCTGCAGCAGACCGGGATACACAAGGTGATCGCAAAGAATCACCTCGCCTTCCTGGGTCTGGCTGATCAGGATCGAGGCCAGCGCCGACTGAGCGCCCTCCGCCACCACCAGTGCCGTATCGACAACATCACCCAGCATCGGCTGCAACCAGCTGATCGCCGCATGCCTGTCGGTCGGGCTGCCGCCGGCCAGGTGATACGTCATCAGGTTGGGCGCATTGCTGCGCGCAAGCACCGCGGCAGCGCCACGTCGCAAGGCATCGTTCAAGGCCAATGCATCCGGTACCGGCGGCACGTTCATGCTCAGATCCACCGGTTGCCCGAAGGCGGCTTTCGGTGGTGCGATGAAACTGCCTTGTGGTCCACGCGCTTCGATCAGGCCGCGTCGGCGCGCTTCATCGAAGGCGCGCGTCACCGTGGTCAGGTCGATGCCGAGCTGCTTGGCCAATGCGCGCTGCGATGGCAACCGATGGCCGGGCACCAGCTCGCCGGTGTTCATGCTGCGCTCGATGCTGTTGACGATGCGCAGGTAGATCGGGCCGTTGCTGCGCAGCGCGCTGTCCATCCAGTTCATCGCCAAACCCCATGTTTACCGGCAAAAACTGCGACATCCTGTCGCACCATGTATGGACGATGTAGCCACGTATTGTTTGCATCAGCGGCGGGTGCCTGCTCACAACCATCGGTCGGTTGGAGCGGGTGCCCGCTGTTTTTTGTGCGCGGACAAAACGTCCACGCACGCTGGCGCGCCTGCAGATTCATCAGCAGTAGATCAAGGCTTGCTTTGCCAAGGGCAGTAACAGCCCACCGCCAGCAATCCGCGTGGGCGCACCGTCTGGCCATCGACCAGCTTGTCGAGAATCGGCTCGACAAAACTATTGGCCGAATTGCAGACCATGCCAATGCTGTACGGGCCGGCGTAGGCCAGATGCCCTTGCCTGTCCCAGATCGCAACTGCAGGGCTGGCCGGGATATGTTCGGCGCCTTCAATCGTCGGCAGTTCCGTCAGACGACCACGTAGATACTCGGGGAGCTCACCCGTCGTGCCCGGCCGGCGCACCGCATAGAAATCGATGTTGGCGCGACGGTACATGCTGATCAGGTAGCTCAGATGCGCGCCGGTTTCGCGGTTGCAGACCTTGCAGGCCGGGTCCCAGAAATGCACGACGCGGATGCGGCCGTTGGCGCCGGCCAGTTCCGACGGCAGCTTGAGCTGGGTGTCGTCGAAGACGATGGCCTGCTCGGCGAATGTGGCCTGCGCACTGAGGCCGAAGTACTGCCATAGCGCTATCGCAATACCGGCCATCAGCACACAGCCCGCCGCGATCCACAGCCGCATCCCGCGCCTGCGCGGCGATGCGCCGTTGGGCGGGCTCACGAGGCAGAGTCCGCACCGAACTTGTGCTCGTACTGTTCCAGCATCTCGGCGCAGGAATCGGCCTGGGCACGGCGGTAGATCTCGGTGCGCTCCGGTGCGCGGCTGCGTTGCAGGCATTGGTCGATGGCCGCGCGCTCACTGGCCTGCACGTCGGCGGTCTGCGGCCGCGAGCAGACATAGACCAGCGACGCCAGCGCCAGCACCACGAAACCGGCGCAACCCAGCATCACCAGATGAAACTTCAGCTTGTCCCGACGCACAGCAGCTACCCGCATATCCATACAAGATAAGCAATGTATCACTTTTGTATGGATATGACCGGAGGCCGGTTAAACGATGGCCTGTGTCCGCGTCTCAGGCGCAGCCGAGATGACCTCGGTCAGCCTGGTCAAAGCCGCCGCCAGACTGTGCTGGTCGACTGCCCCGCCCAAAGACAGGCGGATGGCATTGCCGGCCTGCTCCTCGATGCTGAAGGACTCCGAGCTGGCGATGCCCAGGCCCTGCGCCTGCGCGGCCTGGATCAGCCGGTACTGGTCAAGCCTTGGTGGCAGCGGCAGCCACACATGCAGGCCGGACGGGTGCGCCTGATAGGGCTTGGGCAGGATGCGCGCGGCAATCTGCTGGCGCTGGCGCAGCTCCTGCTGGAAGCGGCGCACCATCTCATCGGCCTGGCCGCTGCGGATCCAGTGCGAGGCCACCGCCACCATCGACTGGGTCGGCATCAGCGCGATCGAGCGCAGGGCGTCCAGCAGCGGCTCCATCGGCTCGCCCGGCGGCACCACCAGATAGGCGGTGCGCAGGCCCGGCGCCAGGCACTTGGACAGGGTGGAAACGTAGTAGACCGGGGCATCCGGGTGGCTATCCACCGCCAGCGGCGGTGCCGCATCGGCGGCCAGCAGCCAGTACGGATCGTCCTCCACCACCGTCACGCCATGGCGGCGTGCAATCGCCAGGATGGCGGCACGCCGAGCCTGCGACATGGTCGCGGTGGTCGGGTTCTGGATGGTCGGGATCAGGTAGATCAGGGCCGGCTTGCGCTGCTGGCAGGCGGCTTCCAGCGCGTCCGGGAGCATGCCTTCGGCGTCCATGGCGATGGAGACGATGCCCCGCTGCAGCACACGCGCGGCAGCCAGCAGGCCCGGATAGGTAAGCTGTTCGGCGGCGATCAGCTCACCCGGCTGGGTCTTGGCCAGCACGATGGCGCATAGCGCGGCCTGCGCGCCGGGGCAGATCACCACCCGCTCGGCGGAGACGTTGCCGAGGATCGGCGCCAGCCACTGCACGGCGGCGGCACGGTCATCGCGGGAGCCGGCGCCTACGTGGTAACTCATCAACTCGCCCTGCCCGAGCTGCTGGCTGAGCTGCTGGAAGCCGCGCTCCATGCTCTGCGCGAACGGGCTGCTGCCCAGCAGCGGCGGGATGTTCATGCTCAGGTCCACCGAGGTGGCGCTGTTGCCGGCGGACATGGCGATGAAGGTGCCACCGGCGCCCTGCGCGTCGAGCAGATCGGACTGGCGCAGCTCGGCGTAGGCGCGGGTGACCGTGGTCAGGTCCACGCCCATCAGCTGGGCCAGATCGCGTTGCGGCGGCAGGCGGTCGCCGGGTTGCAGCACGCCATCGTCCACGGCATCGCGTACCTGCTGGGCAATCTGCAGGTAGAGCGGGCCACTGCCCTCGGCGAAGGGACGGACCCAGGTCCGGTTCGGTTTTTTCAGGCGTCGGCCTGCGGCTGGCTGCTGCATCGGGTGAACCTTCCCTGCGTTGTACGTGCACCAACCCATACAATGATGTATCTTGTATGGACTTGACTGGATCGGCAATCCTTTTGTAGGCACCGCCGTACGGACAGTGTAGCCGCTCCCGGCCCATGCGCCGGGCATCGGCGGTCCCCGCTCAAGAGCTCCTTCAACAGGGTCGACCTTCAATGAATATCTGCTGGAAACGCATCCGCCCAGCGCTGGCCGCTTTGGCATGCGTGGGCCTGTCTGGCTGCAACTGGGTACTACTGGACTCCAAGGGCGACGTGGGCATTGCCCAGCGCGACCTGATCATCATCTGCATCGCCTTGATGCTGATCGTGGTGATACCGGCCATCGTGCTGACCTTCGTGTTTGCCTGGCGCTACCGCTCCGGCAATACCAAGGCCAGGTACATGCCCGATTGGGCGCACTCCACCAAGGTGGAAATCGTGGTCTGGGGCGTGCCCCTGATCATCGTCGCCGTGCTGGCGGTCATCGTGTGGAAATCCACCCACGAGCTTGACCCTTACAAGCCGCTGGATATTCCCGGCGAGCCGCTACACGTGGAAGTGATCGCCACCGACTGGAAGTGGGTGTTCGTCTACCCGGACCTGGGCATCGCCACGGTCAACCAGCTCAACTTCCCGGCCGGGCAGCAGCTGGCCTTCGACATCACCTCCAACTCGACGATGAATACCTTCTTCATCCCGCAGTTGGGTGGGCAGATCTATGCGATGGCCGGCATGCGCACGCAGCTGCATCTGGTGGCCAACGAGCCCGGCAAGTTCGACGGCATGTCTGGCAATTACAGCGGACATGGCTTCTCCAACATGAAGTTCGTCGCCACCGCGATGAGCCAGCAGCAGTTCGATGACTGGGTTGCGCAGGTGCGGCAGTCGCCGGATCAACTTAGCTTCGACGAATTCAAGCGTCTGGCCGCACCAACTCGCAAAGAGCCGGTGCGCCACTTCGCCAGCGTCGAGCCGCTGCTGTTCAAGAAGGTCATCGACCAATTCATCGGCGTGGGTGAGAACACCGCGGCCACGTCGGGCCACAACGCAGAACCCAAGGCCTCCCAGGAGTAATGAGCATGTTCGGTAAGTTGACGTGGGACGCCGTGCCGTTGCACGACCCGATCGTCGTGGTGACATTGTTGGGCATGGTGCTGGGCGGCGTTGCGCTGCTCGGCGCGGTGACCTATTTCAAGCTGTGGGGCGTGCTGTGGCGCGACTGGTTCACCACGGTTGACCACAAGAAGATCGGCATCATGTACATCGTGGTGGCGCTGGTGATGCTGGTGCGCGGCTTTGCCGATGCACTGATGATGCGCGCGCAGCTGGCCGCGGCCGGCCCGGGCAGTGATGGCTTCCTGCCACCCGAGCACTACGACCAGATCTTCACCGCGCATGGCGTGATCATGATCTTCTTCGTGGCCACACCGTTCGTGGTGGGCCTGATGAACATCGTGGTGCCGCTGCAGATCGGCGCGCGCGACATGGCCTTCCCCTTCCTCAATGCTTTCAGCTTCTGGATCTTCGTGGTCGGCGCCGCGCTGATGATGATCTCGCTGGGCCTTGGCGAGTTCGCGATGACCGGCTGGGTGGCGTATCCGCCGTTGTCTGGCATCGAGTTCAGTCCAGGGGTAGGTGTTGATTACTACATCTGGGCGTTGCAGGCCTCTGGTGTCGGCACGTTGCTGACCGGCGTCAACCTGTTCATCACCATCCTGCGCATGCGTGCGCCGGGCATGACCTTGATGAAGATGCCGGTGTTCACCTGGACCGTGCTGGTCACCAGCGTGATCATCATCGCTGCGTTCCCGATCCTGACCGTCGCCCTCGGCGCGCTCACCCTGGACCGCTACCTGGACTTCAACTTCTACACCAATGACCTGGGTGGCAACCCGATGATGTACGTCAACCTGGTGTGGGCCTGGGGCCACCCGGAGGTGTACATCCTGGTATTGCCGGCGTTCGGTATCTTCTCCGAGATCACCGCCACGTTCTCGCGCAAGAAGCTGTTCGGCTACAAGTCGATGGTGGGTGCAACGCTGGCGATCGGCATCCTGTCGTTCGTGGTGTGGCTGCACCACTTCTTCACCATGGGCTCCGGCGCCAGCGTCAATGCCTTCTTCGGCATCATGACGATGATCATCGCGATCCCGACCGGCGTGAAAATCTTCACCTGGCTGTTCACCATGTACGGTGGCCGCGTCGAGTTCAGCGTGCCGATGCTGTGGACCATCGCTTTCCTGGTCACCTTCACCATCGGCGGCATGACCGGCGTGCTGCTGGCCATCCCGGGCGCGGACTTCCTGCTGCACAACAGCCTGTTCCTGGTCGCCCACTTCCACAACACCATCATCGGTGGCGCGCTGTTCGGCTACCTGGCCGGCTTCGTCTACTGGTTCCCGAAGGTGTTCGGTTTCACCCTCAACGAGCGCCTGGGCAAGTGGTCGTTCGCCTGCTGGATCATCGGCTTCTACCTGGCCTTCATGCCGCTGTACATGCTCGGTTTCATGGGCATGACCCGGCGCATGAACCAGTACGACAACCCGGCGTGGACGCCCTACCTGATTGCCGCCTTCGTCGGCGCGCTGTTCGTGCTCGCAGGCATCGTGCTGATGCTGGTGCAGATCTACGTCAGCATCCGCGACCGCAAGCAGAACCAGGACATCACCGGCGACCCGTGGAATGCGCGCACGCTGGAATGGCAGACGCCCTCGCCGCCGCCGTTCTACAACTTCGCCGTGGTGCCCAAGGCCGACACCCTGGACGCCTTCCACGAAGCCAAGAAGCAAGGCCTGCCCAAGCCGCCCAAGCACTACGCGCCGATCCACATGCCGCGCAACACCGGGGTGCCGCTGATCCTCAACATCTGGATCCTGGCACTGTGCTTCGCCCTGATCTGGCACATCTGGTGGCTGGCCGGTGCGAGCTTCGTGGCGATGATCGTCACCTTGATCGTGCGCTCCTACGACGAGGACGTGGATTACTACGTCAGCGCCGAAGAAGTGGCCGCCATCGAGAACCAACACCAGAACAAGCTCAAGCAGCACAGGGTGATTGCATGAACATCATGTCCAACGTCGCCGTAGACAACGCACAGGCGGCCGAGCACAGCCATGACGACCATGGCCACGACCAGGGCGGCATGAAGGTCTTCGGCATGTGGGTCTACCTCATGTCCGATCTGGTGCTGTTCGGCTCACTGTTCGCCTCCTACGCGGTGCTCAGCAACGCGTATGCAGGCGGCCCGACCGGTGCCGAGCTGTTCTCGCTGCCGTTCGTGCTGGTGGAGACCTTCCTGCTGCTGGTTTCCAGCATCACCTACGGCCAGGCCGTGCTGGCGATGCACCGCCAGGACAAACGCGCGGTGCTGACCTGGCTGGGCGTGACCTTCGCACTCGGTGCCGGCTTCATCGGCATGGAAGTGTATGAGTTCAACCACCTGATCCACATTGGCGCCGGCCCCACCACCAGCGCCTACCTGTCCGCGTTCTTCGCGCTGGTTGGCACGCACGGCCTGCACGTGGCCAGCGGCCTGATCTGGATGGCGGTGGTAATGCACCAGGTGAAGCGCCGCGGGCTCACCCCGACCAACGTCACCCGCATCTCCTGCCTGAGCCTGTTCTGGCACTTCCTGGACCTGGTCTGGATCTGCGTCTTCACCTTTGTCTATCTGATTGGAGTGTTCTGAACATGTCCGACAACGACACCTCCCGCGCCGGCAGCGGACATGGCTCCACCAAGTCCTACCTGATCGGCTTCGTGATCTGCGCCGTGCTCACCGTCATCCCCTTCATGCTGGTGATGAACCCAACGCTGTCGCGGCCACTGACGATGGCCCTGCTGGTCGGCTTTGCCGTCGTGCAGATCATCGTGCAGCTGGTGTACTTCCTGCACATGAACCGCTCCTCGGAGGGCGGCTGGAACCTGGCCAGTTTTGTTTTCACCCTGGTCATTCTTTTCATCGTGGTAGCGCTCTCCATCTGGATCATCTGGAGCATGCACTTCCACATGATGGTCAACTGACGCACGCAACGGGCCGGCACACACTGCCGGCCCGTTGCATGTAGTTCGGCTGTCCGTCCTTCATCGACCATAGCCATGTCCCGCACCAACACCCCCGCCACCGGCCTCGCCGCACTGGCCCGCAAACTGCACCTGTCCACCATCGCGATAAGCGCCGCCACCCTGCTGCTGGTCGCCTGCGCCGCAAAACCCAAGGTGGATTTCTACGGCAAGGACATCGCCTGCGAAGCACTCGGCCAGCAATGGACGATGCCAGACAGCACAGGCATAAGCCGCAGCCCGGCCGACCTCAACGGCAAAGTGACCTATTTGTTCTTCGGCTTCACCAGCTGCCCCGACGTCTGCCCCACCACCATGGTGGAGTTGAACCGCGTAAAGCACCTGATGGGCTCGGACGCCGACAAACTGCAGGTGATCTTCGTCACCGTAGACCCGGCCCGCGACACGCCTGCTGTTGCCGAGACTTATGTAAAAGCGTTTGACCCGACTGCGACAGCGCTGGTTGGTGACGATGCGCAACTGGCCGCAATGGCAGCATCGTTCAAAGCCTTCTACGACCGCGAAGAAGGCAAGCACCCCGGTGCCTACTCGATGAGCCACACCGCAGGCGGCTACGTATTCGACCGCCAAGGACGGCTGCGTTTGTTCGCGCCCTACGGCATGCCGGTAGAGCAGTTGTTCTCGGATGTGCAGCGACTAACGCTGGAGCCAACACGCCCCAACCCAGCAATCTGTGACACAACCGGATAGCCCCAAACCCACATGACCAAAGCCCCTCTCCCGCCAGCGGGAGAGGGGTTGGGGTGAGGGCAGAACAAAACCACCAACCCCAAACCTCCAGCCCCCCAACCAAACTCACCAACAAAACCCAACCAACTCACCGCTCAACACACCCACCACCAACCTCCCCACCCGCAACAAACACCCCAACCGCCTCAACAAAACACCCAGGCGCAAAGTAAGACAGCAAATGCGCCCCACCCTCCACCGTACTGAAGCTCACCTCCCCAGCCTTCCCCAGCACAGCCGCATGCTCCACCGCCCCCGCATACGCCGTATTCGGATCCAGCGTCCCATGCACAACCAAAGTCCTCGGTAGCACCCC
Organism: Stenotrophomonas sp. STEN020; assembly: GCF_056760195.1. NCBI lineage: Bacteria > Pseudomonadati > Pseudomonadota > Gammaproteobacteria > Lysobacterales > Lysobacteraceae > Stenotrophomonas > Stenotrophomonas sp. STEN020. The sequence continues at coordinate 15,760 of NZ_JBRREI010000016.1, read as the reverse complement.
AGGCGACTTCCCAAACCACGCATCCTTGGCATAAGCAGGCACAGGCGTCCCCACCAGAAACCCGGGGATTGCACTGACAAACAAAGCCCCAGCAGCCTCCTGCTCCACCAGCTCCCGCGTAAGCCCCGGCCGCGCATTGTTCTCCGACGCCGAGATCAACATCACCAGCGGCAACGAAGGCTGGTTGTTACCGCCCTGCCCCATCCCGGCCATCGCCGTCTTCAGCTCCGCTACCGTCGCCAGCAACGCGGACGTATCGTCCACCGCCAGCCCATCCACGATGTCCGGAATACGCGCACGCAACGCAGGGAAGTTCAGCAGCGAGCCCAACAACCGGCGCAGATCACCACCCGGCACCGCGTCCTTCCACGGCGCCGTCGGCGCAGCGGCCAGCACACGCTGATAGACCGCCACCTTCTGCTCGCCCAGCACCACACGCCCCACTGCATCCACCAGCGCCGTGCGCCGGCTCAGGTCCCACTGCTCGGTGGTCTCCAGCGGCACCAACCCATCCAGGATCAAACCATCCAGCGGCATCGGCGCCACCTGCAGCGCACGCAAGGCCAGCTGCGTGCCATACGACACCCCGTACAGATAGGTCGGCCCACTGCCGCGATAGCGCGACATCAGCAGCGCAAGATCCTGCGCCGCCTCGGTCACCGAGAACGCCTGCGTGCGCGCCGCATCCGCATACATCGCGCCAATGCAGCCACCCCACTCGTCCCCAGCCAACGCAACACCATCGGCACTGTCCGCCGCCTCCTGCACCGGACAGATGCGCGCCGACCGACCCACGCCACGGTGATCCGGAATCACCAGGTCATAACCGGGAAACGCACGCCGGAACGTCGCAACCACCGGATACAAGGACGCCCCGGACTCACCAGGCCCACCGGCCAACAACCAAACCTCCCCGCGCCGCTCCGCCGTCTCGGCAGGAAACCACCGCACGAACAGCTTCAGCGAACCATCGGCGGGCGATTCGTGCCGCAGCGAAACATGGGTCGTGACACAGAGACTGCCCTTCAGCGCAGGAGACGAATCCGCATCAGCGCAGGCCACCGGCGCCTCGAAAGCCAGCTCCGCGCGCGCGGGAAGCGCTGCAAATAGTGCAGCCGCAAGAACAACAGATCGAAACATCGACTTTCATCCCCTGATGAGCAGGCGACAGAATGCCAGTGAGTTGGGATGGCGGGAATGTCCATCGGTAATGGGGGATTGCGGGCTGAGCGCGCTTAGGTGCTGGCTGGTGTCGCTGGGCTCTTACGGGGTCCAGGAATAATTGCGGACTGGCCCGCCTTGATCGCGCTGAAACTCCCGAGCTCGCCGCTGACCAAGGCCCAAGTTTCCTTGGTCCAAGCGATAATCGACACCAGAGACAACCAATCGAATCAGCCGGAGAGCAACATGCGGTTTGTTTACCTACTTCTCTGCATCGCAGGCACCGCCCTGCCCCTCGCCCAGTTTGTGCCATGGCTTTCCGCCAACGGCCTCAATGTTCCGCTCCTGCTGCAACAGGCGACATCCAGCAACATTGCAGCTTTTGCTTGGACGGACGTCCTCATTTCGGGACTTGCGACCATCGCACTCATTTGCGTCGAAGGACGCAGGCTGGGGATACGCCGTCTGTGGTTGCCGCTGTCCACCATCGTGATTGGTCCGTCCCTGGCACTACCTCTATTTCTTTATCTCAGGGAACTGCATCTCGCAGAAATGAAGAAAGAGACCTGATAGCGCGCGATAGCCGGGCATCAGGGCTGCAACCACCAACCCACCGCTGCTAGGCCTGCCTACTAATAATTTGGAAGTCATGCGGCAAGCGTCGAATTCCAAAGGAAGACAGGAAATATGCAGAAACGTAAGGGCACCAATAGTAACGCACTCAGACCAACGTCCCCTTCCAACCCATAACGGTCATCGGTGCAGGCGTCGAGCCTACTGCTGGGTCCGGTTATACGCTGGCTTGTTAGCCAGACCCTGCCGCACTAAGATCGAGTTGTACCGGGGGAATGGCCACAATAGTGTGCCTTGTCGTTAATTCATATACCCGGAGTCAAAGATCCGTTCGCTACGAAACTGGAACTCACAAGGAAGTTGATATTAAATGAAGCTCTCCGAGAAGACGTTAGAACTAAACATTTGCGCTCAGGCGTCAAGACTGCTCGGCGCAAAACAACAGATACTTTGGTTTGGACTCACCCAGAAACAGGAAGCAAAGGCAGGATTCGATGCATGCACGAAGCTAGGCGGCCGGCTACTGATCTTTCAGTTCAAAGCATCAAACCGCCTTCTCAAGTCGAAGGAGCGAGTTTTTCTCGCACCTCACGATCAGCTTAGCGCGCTACGGAATCAGGTCAAATCTTACTCGCGGTCTGTCTTTTACGCCTTTCCATTGGTCGGGAGCACTTCAGAACTCAAGAAGGACCCCGACTTGCTTTCACAGACTTGGTTAGTGGATGTGGCATCGCTTTCTTTAGTTGGGCTTCCAACTAAATCCGACGGCACTTTACGAAAGAACGGATGCCACAACGTTTACGTTAGCCAGACGAAAGCCGTCTTTCACTCGGAGCCTGTAAGAGCTGAAGCTATTAGTTTCGACAAATTTATAGAAGGTGGCTTCCATGAGGCGGATGGAATCAACTGGGAATTCGAGCACAGCTTTGAACGCTTCTGGGATTTTGCTCGCAATCTTTCTTCTGGCGCCAGGGGCATGGTGCTCTGGTGAGTTCTAACAGTTCATTCAAACCGACGCCGCTTCGCGGTGCGGCTTAGCGTAGGTGTCGAAAGCCTGCTCCTAGTCGCAGTACGTAGTATGGGCCGCAGCCGACCCATAGCTGTCGGTCGCAACAGGCACAAATGGGACAAAGGCAGTCTTCAGAGTCAAGATTGACGGGAACGGCATGCAGGGATCGGGAGCATTTTCGGCAATTTGGTCATCATTGACAGGAGACGGGTAAGGTCGGTGTAGCAGGCCGTTCTTGGATCGTCTGCACTCCTTCTCGCCAACAGGGATGGCGCAAAACCACTTAGCACTCAGGAGCAAGGTTGTGATCACGGAATTGAACATTGATGGCGTCACCAGTTACAAATCCAAGTCCACTCTATCTCTCGCCAACAAGACGTCTCTAATCTACGGGCTAAATGGTGCAGGTAAGAGCACCATCTCCGAATTTTTGTATAACCATACCGAAACTCGGTTTGCTAAATGCAGCCTGAGAACCAGTCAGCCATGTGAAATTTTGGTATACAACCAAAGCTTCCTCAACGACTACTTTTACGAAGATGATAATTTAAAAGGAATTTTCACGCTCTCCAAAGAGAACAAGGTAGCACTCCAGCAAATCGAAGCCGAGACGAAAGAGCTGGAGAAGCATCTGACCGTTCAGCAAGAGAATTCAAAGCGGGCCAATGAAAACGCGGAAAGACTCGATCAAGAAAAGATCAAAGCAAGCGGAAAAGTCTGGGAGATCAAGACGAATTTCACGGGCGGGGATCGCGTTCTGGAGTTTTGCCTTGAAGGCCTCAAAAGAACAGAACTTCTCTTCCAACATATTATTGGATTACCTCTTCCGGAAAATGCACCTAGTTACACCATAGATGACCTAAAGGCTGAGGCGTCGTCCATTGAAGGCGAGAGTGCAGTTCCATTCACGAAAATTCCAACCCTTTCGGCTGGCTGGCTGACCATCGAAGGGGATTCCCTTTGGTCGAAAATCATTGTCGGCAGCCAAGAAGGTTCAGTTGCAGAGTTCATCACTAAAACTCGCAATTCTGATTGGGTGAAGCAAGGGCTCCAGTACATTTCTGATGATAAGGATCCTCAAGCCTGCCCTTTCTGCCAGAAAGAAACGATAACTAAAAACATCATCGATTCCATCCGTCAAGTCTTCGATGAAGGCTATGAGCAAGATGTTAAGCAGCTGGAGTCAATCAAGATTCGCTATGAGGCGCTAACCTCTGGCCTGAGTCTTCAAGATATTTCAAACTCTCCGCTTGCCAGCAAAAAACTTGTGGAGGCCTGGAGCATTGCCTGCGAGGCTTTGAAAGCATCAATCCGCGAAAATATTCTGCACATTGGCAACAAAATCAAAAGCCCGAGCACATCAGTTACCCTCACCGACACCCAGTCCTCCGTCGACGTGATCAATGACTTGATCGGCCGCCTGAACGTGCTGATTGAAGCACATAACGACAAGCTGGCGAACAAGAAGAGAACTCGAGAAGACATAAGATCGCGCTTTTGGAAGCTGATGCGCTGGGATTATGATCAGACAATTTCTACCTGCTCCCAATCGGCTTCAGACCTCAAAGATGAGGCTGAAAAAATACGCCAAGAAACCACAAAGATCGACGCTGATGTTGCAGCCTCTATCAACAAAATTGCTACTCTCCGAAAGCAAACGGTCAACATCGAAGAGTCAATTGAAAACATCAACGCTGGGCTGGTAGAGATTGGTATCGATGGATTCTCTGTGGTGCCATACGGTGAGAATTTCTATCGAGTTTCCAGGGCTACCGATCAAGCGAATGCATTTCACTCTCTGAGCGAGGGGGAGAAAACGGTTATTAGTTTCCTTTACTTCATGGAGCTTTGCAAAGGACAGAAGACCGCCACTGCGGTGCCTCAGCCAAAAGTGGTTGTGATTGACGACCCCATTTCTAGCCTTTCTCACCTCTACGTGTTCAATATTGGGCAGCTGATCAAGAGGCATTTCATTAACGATAAAATTTACGCACAGGTGTTTGTTCTCACCCATAGCCTGTACTTCTTCTACGAGCTAACGCACACAAATAAAGAGAAGCGTGCGGAGACACAGCAACTATTCAGAATTTTCAAGAATACAAACGGAAGCACTGTAGTTCCAATGAAGTATGAGGAGATCCAGAATGACTACCAATCCTATTGGTCGATCATAAAGGACCAGGCATCACCACCGGCGCTGATCGCTAATTGCATGCGAAACATCGTCGAGTATTTCTTCAACTTCGTTCAAAAGAAAGATTTCAATAACGTTTTCCAAAAGCCAGCCCTGTCGAGTGACAAATTCACGACCTTCTACAGGTACATGAACCGAGAATCACACTCCTTGGGTCAGAACATTTTTGACATTAAGGAGTTTGATCATAATGTTTTCAAAGAAGGCCTGAGGTTGATTTTTGAAGAGTGTGGGTATGCGGAGCACTACCAGGCTATGAGTAAGTAGATCCGACACGGAGGCGGGCATTCGTAATGCGGCGAGTGCGCCGCCTCATCAGCTAATCGCGCAATCCTCTCGTCGCAAGAGTGGTGCAGCTTGGAATCCCTCAGGTAAGACCTGTGGAATGGAAGATGAGAAAGAAGGGCGGATTCATTTTCCATTTCATCCGCCTTTTATTCCTCAGCTGGAACGATCAGTTAGATGCACAATACAAGGTGCGTCCACAGTTGAGCGCGGATAGATTCTTGTGTAGGCGGAATTTTGAACAGCCTCGATTTGAATCCGGCCAGCATTCGGGAGCATGGCTGCTTCTGGCCGAAAGTGGTCCAAGGAGCACAAGGAAGCTACCGCCAAAAACATCAAAAATAGGGCGGACTTTTTACTCTGCTCGCCACTCCTCAATCACCCACCACCAAACCGCCTCCGATAGTCCCCCGGCGACAACCCCACAACTCTGCTGAACACCTTCCGGAACGAACCCGGGTCGCTGTAGCCCACGTCCCAGGCGATCCGCTCCAGCGGCACGTTACTGGTCTGCAGCATCTCGCGTGCGCGGGCCACGCGTACGCGTTGGCAGTATTCGGTGGAGGTCATGCCGGTGGCTTTCTGGAAGCGGCGCAGGAAGGTGCGCTCTTCCAGCCCTGCACGTTGTGCGAGTTCGGCGGATGCGACCAGCTTGGCATGGGTGTCGTGCAGCCATTGCTGCACGGCCAGCACTGCGGCGTCGCCGTGCGTCAGGCGTGGCGAGAAACTGCTGTAGTAGCGCTGTTGGCGTCCGGGCGGATCGATCAACAGCGTGCGTGCGACATCCAGCATCACTGCGGCGCCAAGGTAGCGGTCCACCAGCCGCAGGCCGAGGTCGGTCCAGGCCATGGCGCCGCCTGCGCTGAAGATGTCGCCGCCGTCGATGAGCATCTGGTCCACGTCCAGCGTCACGTCCGGAAAGCGCGCGGCCAGCAGCTCGGCGTATTGCCAGTTGGTGGTGATGGTGCGGCCGGCCAGGCGCCCGGTTTCGGCCAGCAGGAATGCGCCGGCACAGACCGATGCGAGCGTGGTGCCGTCGTCGTGCAATGCGCGCAACCAGCCCAGGTAGGGCGCGGCGGCTTCGGTGGAAATCGGCGGCTGCATGCTGGGCGGCAGGATCATTACCTGCGGTGTGCCGCTTGGCGACTGGCTTGAGCTGTAGACGGCCTGCGGCGCTTGGCCGGGCGATTCGATGCACCAGTGTGTGACCTGCAGTTCGGGGGCGGCGGGGGCGGCGCGTTCACTGGCGAGCCGGCCGGCCAGGTCGAACAGGTCGGTCAGGCCGAGCACCGCCGCCAGCTGGGCGCCGGGATACAGCAGGATTCCCACTTGGATGTGACCGTCGGTGCGCATCTGTCGGTACAGCCCTCAAGAATGTCGGTAGCGCCTCTTCGTGGTGGCAGGCCGGTCGCGGAAACTTCTCCCACACCATTCAACCACCCATCAGGGAGCCGTACATGAGCAAGCGCGCCATTATCGTCGTCGATCTTCAGAATGAATACCTTGCCAGCGGCAAGCTGCCTTTGGTGGGCATTGATGCCGCCACCGCCAATGCGGTGCGCGTGATTGCCGATGCGCGGACCAAGGGTGTGCCGGTGCTGCATGTCCGCCATGAATCCGCCAGCAGTGATGCGCCGATCTTCGTGCCGGGCTCGGACGGGGTGCAGATCATGGCCGCTGTCGCGCCCTTCGTCGATGAGCCGGTGATCGTCAAGAACCACGTCAATTCGTTCCGCGATACCGATCTGAAGCAGCAGCTTGAGGCGCGCGGGATCGAGGACGTGGTGGTGATTGGTGCGATGAGCCATATGTGCGTGGATGCGGTGGTGCGTGCGTCCGCCGACATGGGCTATGCGGTCACCGTGCTGCACGACGCCTGCGCTACGCGTGACCTGGAATTCAATGGCGTTGTGGCGCCGGCTGCCCAGGTGCATGCGGCGATGATGGCGTCGTTTGAGTTCGGGTATGGGCGGGTTGTTGCTACGGATGCGTATCTGGCGGGGTGATCGCGCCGGTGGCTTTGGCGATGGCTTTCAACTGGGTGTGTCTGGTACAACGCGGCACGGCGTTGCGGAGCAACGCTGGCCCGAACTACTGGACATACTCAATGCGATTCAAACCATCTCGCCTGGCTCCCCTTCTTCTGCTGGGCGTTGCTGCGCCTGCTTTTGCCGAAACGACCATCTGCAAGATCGAGGGTGATTCGATTGGCCCGGAATTGATTTCCTGGGACACCAAGACGCAGCGGGCGCAGGTGAAACTGCTGGGCGAGGACTTGCAGGGGAAGATGACCTGGAAGCGGAAGCACGATGATCTTGGTGACAAGGTCAATTTGAGCTTTACACCTGCTGATCCGCTGTTTGGGGATGAGTATGAGTTTGTGGTGTTCCCTACCGAGAGTGGGCATCGGGTGATGGGGGTTGGGTACAAGTACTACAACGGGGTCAAGTATTTGAATATCAGCCAGGGGAACTATGTGGCTGTTTGTAGTTCGTTGTAGGTCTGAAGCTGGTTGTTTGGTTTTGTGGGAGGTGCGTTAGCTGCGAAGCTTGGGCGCTTGATCTGCTGGGTTACTGCGAAGAGCACCCCTCCCCAACCCTCCCCTGCGCTGCGCGCAAGGGAGGGGGCTGGAGCTGGCTTCGCTTTTAGTTGCTGGTTTGCTGGTTGGCTTTTTGTAGGAGCTGCGTTAGCTGCGAACCTGGGGTGCTTGATCTGCTGGGTTACTGCGTAGAGCACCCCTCCCCGGCCCTCCCCTGCGCTTTGCGCAAGGGAGGGGGTTGAGCTGGCTTCGCTTGGTTCTTCTGCTCACTTGTTTGCGCTTGATTGCTGCGTTAGCACAGCATGGTTACGGAATGGCTAAGGCTGTATGCCTTCCATCGAACGTGATGCGTTGCTGCCAGCATCACTACCCTCTCGGTTATGCTACGGCACCCATTCCGGCAAGGACGTACCGTGACCATTGGCGAATACACGCAGGTTTATCGTGGCAAGAAAGTCGTTGACTTCAAGATGGGTGGCTCAGCCGTAGCCGGCGATGTCGCTTACCGCTTGATGCAGGAATACGACAGCGACGAGAGCCAGGAAGAACTGCTGGCCAATTTCTTCGAGCAGGTTGATCCAAAGTCGATTGAAGTGCTGGTCATCGGTGCATGGGATGAGGCTTCCAGTGATGGCCCGCAGGGCCTGATCGATGGACTGATTGCGCGCCGTGCCGAGCTGGGCAACCTGAAGGCACTGTTCGTGGGCGACATGACCTACGAAGACTGCGAGATGTCGTGGATCAACCAGATCTCCTACAACCCACTGCTGGAGGCCTTCCCGGGCCTGGAGTCGCTGCGTATCCGTGGCACCTCCGAACTTGAACTGCAGCCCTTCACGCATGCGTCGCTGCAGGAACTGGCGATCGAGAGCGGCGGCTTGCCGAACGAGATCGTCATTGCCATCGCCAACTCCACGCTGCCGACCCTGCGCCATCTTGAGCTGTGGCTTGGCGATGATGGTTACGGCTTCGATGGCGATGTGGCGGTCTACCAGCGCCTGTTGTCGGCGATCGGGCCGGAGCGCCTGCAGTACCTGGGCCTGCGCAATGCCATGATCAGCGACGAACTGGCGGTGTGGCTGGCCGGTGAGCCGTGGCTGGGCACGCTGCAGACGCTGGACCTGTCGCTGGGCACCATCGGCGACGTCGGCGCGCAGGCGCTGTGCGAGAGCCCGAACCTGGGCAGCCTGCAGCGCATCGACCTGAGCCACCACTACATTTCCGCGGCCTGGCAGCAGAAGCTGCAGGCGCTGCCGTGCGCGGTGGTGCTGGACGATCCGGAAGAAGAAGACGACGGCGACCGCTACGTGGCGGTGTCCGAGTAAGGCGAAGATGGCCAATTGGCTGTTGATCGGCCCGCGCGGCAGCCGCCGTATCAGGTGGCTGCAGCGTGCCCTGCACGATCAGGGCGCGCCTGCCGCGCATGTGTTCGATTACGAAACCCTGCTCGCCGAGCCTGCGCGTCTGCTTGAGGCACTCGCGCAGGCGCCCGGTGCCATCGTCAAGCTGGAGTCACCCGGCGAAGCGCCTGCGCTGCATAAGGCCTTGGTGCTGCGTGGCTGGAAGTTGTCCGGCGCGGCCTGCGATGCGCCCTTGCCTGCCGCGCATGGCGAGCTGGTGCATCAGCAGTTCTGGTATGCCGGCTTTGCCGATGTGCTGGCGTCGCTTCCAGCGGGGCCGCGTTACCTCAATGCACCAGCCGATCTGGCCTGCATGTCGGACAAGCTCCGCTGCCAGCACGGGCTTGCCGATGCAGGCGTGGCGGTGCCGCCGTTGTTCAGGGCGATCAGCGGCTACGAGGATCTGTGCGCGCGGCTGCGCGATGTGGCCTGCGAGCGCGTCTTCATCAAGGCCCGCTACGGTTCGTCCGGCGCGGGCGTGCTGGCTTACGCGCGCAACCGCGATGGCCGCGAGGTGGCCTATGGCTCGGCGGAGCTGGTGGAACAGGACGGCCGCTGGCGGGTGTTCAATTCGCTGCGGCAGCGCCGTTACGACCGGCACGGCGATATCGCACGATTGGTGGACTTGCTGGCCGAACAAGGCGCCTACATCGAGCGCTGGATTCCCAAGCCGACCGTGCCGGGCAGCGATGGCCGCCGTTATGACGTGCGCGTGGTCGCACTCGATGGCCAGCCACGGCAGCGGGTGGCGCGGATGAGCGCGGGCGCGCTGACCAATCTGCACCTGGGCAATGCGCGCACGCAGCTGGACGCGCTGTTGGATGCGAATGCCATCAGCCATCTGCAAGCTGCCACGGTGAAGGCCGCGGCTACATTCCCCGCCAGCCGCATGATCGGCTTCGACCTGATCGTGCGCGGCACGCGCAGCTGGGTGCTGGAAGCCAATGGCTTCGGCGACCTGCTGCTGGACCTGCGCCATGACGGGCGCACCACCTACGAAGACCAGGCGCTGTTGTCGCCTGCGCGTTCTGCCATCAACGAGTACGCCCATGCTTGAGACCCGCTTGCCCGACATGCACCGCATCGTCGGCAGCCATGACGTGGTGATGATCACCCTGGACGCCCTGCGCTTCGATGCGGCCCAACGCTGCTTCGAGCGCGGCGAGCTGCCGGTGCTTGCTCCGCACCTGCCGGCCGATGGCTGGGAGCTGCGGCATACGCCGGGCAGCTTCACCTACGCGGCGCACTCGGCGTTCTTTGCCGGCTTCCTGCCCACGCCTGCGCGGCCAGGTCCGCATCCGCGCCTGTTCGCGTTGGAGTTTGAAGGCAGCGAGACCATCGTGCCGGAGACGTTCGTGTTCTCCGGCCGTGCCGATATCGTCGGTGGCTTCCGTGACCAGGGCTACCGCAGCATCTGCATCGGCGGCGTCGGCTTCTTCAACCGTCGCAATGCGCTGGGCTCGCAACTGCCGGGCCTGTTCGAGGAAAGCCACTGGCAGCCCGAGCTCGGCGTGACCGCGGTCGACTCCACCGAACGCCAGGTGGCACTGGCCTGCGAGCGCCTGCAGGCAGCGGGCGACCAGCGCTGCTTCCTCTTCATCAACGTATCGGCCATCCACCAGCCGAACCGGCACTACCTGCCCGGCTGCGACGCGGATGGACTGGACAGCCACTGTGCCGCGCTGCGCTACGTCGATGGCGAGTTGGCGGCGTTGTTCGCGGCCTTGCGCGCGCGCGGGCCGGCCTTCGTGATCATCTGTTCCGACCATGGCACCGCTTACGGCGAGGATGGCTTCCACGGCCACCGCCTCGCCCACGAGACGGTGATGAACGTCCCCTATGCGCATTTTGTGTTGAGCCCATGACCGCCCATCGTTTGTCAGAGCTGTTGCGGCTCGAACCCTACCAGGCCTATTCCTACTCCTACCCGCACAAGTCCGCGTACCGGCCGATCACCCAGCCGCCGCTGCTTGCCGATGCCTGGGCAAGTGAACCGCGCGATGCGTTGTTCCTGTACCTGCACGTGCCGTTCTGCAGCTACCGCTGCGGCTTCTGCAATCTGTTCGCAATGGCGCGGCCGGCGCCGGCGCAGGTGGAAGCCTATCTGGCGCAGATGGAAAAGCAGTTGCGGGTAACTGCCGACGCTTTGGGCGAGCACCGCTTCGTGCGCTTCGCGCTGGGCGGTGGCACACCTACCTATCTGGATGCGCCGCAGCTGCAGCGGCTGTTCGACTTCGTGCAGCGCCACGCCAACATCGACCTGCATTCGATTCCTGCTGGCATCGAGGTGTCACCGGAAACCGTGGACGCGGCGAAGATGAAGATCTGCCGCGACGCCGGCATCGACCGCGTCAGCATGGGCATCCAGAGCTTCAGTGATGCGGAAGTGCGCTCGTTGGTGCGTCCGCAGCAACGCGCGGTGGTCGAGGAAGCCATCGCGCAGATTCGTGCGGCAGGCATTCCAACGCTCAACCTGGACCTGATCTACGGCATCGCGGGGCAGACTGTGGCCAGCTTCCTGACCTCGATCGACAGCGCCCTCGCCTTCCAGCCGGAAGAGCTCTACCTCTACCCGCTGTACGTGCGCCCACATACCGGGCTGGACCGCATCGGTGCGAAGGAAGGCGGCAAGCGCGCTTTCGTCATTCATCCCGAGTCGGTGGACAACCGCCTGGCCCTGTACGAAGCCGGCCGCGAGCGCCTGCTTGCCGCGGGCTATGAGCAGGTATCAATGCGCATGTTCCGCGCAGCCAACGCGCCTGATTCCGGCGGACCGGCGTACTGCTGCCAGAGCGACGGCATGGTCGGCATCGGCTGCGGCGCCCGCTCGTATACCAGCGGCCTGCACTACTCCAGCGAGTACGGCGTCAGCCGGCGCTCGGTGGCGGATATTCTTGCGCACTACCTGGAACGCGATGAGGCTTCCTTCGCCCACATCGATTACGGCGTGCGGTTGGATGAGGACGAGCGCCGCCGCCGCTTCGTGATCCAGTCACTGCTGGCGCAGCCGGGCCTGGATCTCGCGCAGTATCGCGAACGCTTCGGCACGGAGTGCTTCGACGACCTGCCGCAGCTGGACGAATTGTTCGAGCAGGGTTTGGCCACGCGCGAGGATGCACTGGTTGCTTTGAACGATACTGGTCTTGCCCGCGCCGACACCATCGGTCCGTGGCTGATCTCCGCCGGCGTAGCCGAGCGCATGCGCGACTACCAATTGGATTGAGCCGCACATGCATCTTTCCATCCTCTATCGCGGGCGCCTGAGCAGTTGCAACTACGACTGCCCGTACTGCCCCTTCGCCAAGACCTACGACACCCGCGCCGCCCTGCGCCGCGACGCCGAGGACCTTGCACGCTTCGTCGACTGGGCGGAGCGGCAGACGATGGAGTTGTCGGTGCTGTTCACGCCGTGGGGCGAGGGATTGGTGCGCCGTCATTACCGCGACGCGATGGTGCAGCTCAGCCATATGCCGCATGTCCGCCGGGTGGTGATTCAGACCAACCTGTGCATCGGCACGCGCTGGCTGGATGAGGTCAATCTCGACAGCTTCGCGCTGTGGTGCACCTACCACCCGGGGCAGGTAACCCGCGCCGCTTTCCTCGCCCGCTGCAATGAACTGGCCCGGCGCGGCGTGCGTTACACGGTTGGCATGGTGGCGATGCGTGAGCATCTGGAAGAGATCCAGCTGCTGCGTGAGGAGCTGCCGGACGAGGTGCCGATGTGGATCAACGCCTACGACGAGCGCCCTGTCGGTTATTACAGCGATGCCGAGATCCAGCAGCTGCAACGCGTGGACCCGCACTTCCTGTTCAACCTCGAACCCTCGGCAAGCCTGGGCGCCCCCTGCCTCACCGGCGAGAACGTGGTGTCGGTGGATGGCGATGGCAACGTCAAACGCTGCCACTTCGTCGCCGAGCCGCTGGGCAACCTGTACGACGGTAGCTTTGCGGCCCAGCTGCGACCGCGTGGCTGCCCGAACCAGCGTTGTGATTGCTACATCGGCTACGCGCACCGCAAGGATCTGCCGTTCCAGCGGGATTATCCGGCGGGGGTTCTTGAGCGGTTTCGGGGTTAGAGAACCCGCCCACTGCCCTTACGGCTGGTTGATTGAAAGTCTCAACCCGAACACGTATAAGCTATCTGCGGCGCCCGCCTTGCTTGCACACGAGCAAAAACAGGTTTGACATCATGCTGTTCACTCCTTCTTCTGGCCCAGCTGCCGGTGTTTTAAACGTGTGCGCTCTGACCGGTTCAGCTTGGACAACGAGGACGGATCATGAGCATCAAAGAAATGGCCTACCAGGCACACGCCTACTTGGAGGCGCGTGGCGTTTCATCGATCAAGCGTAGCCACATACACGAACTTCTCGCCGCCGCGACCGGATATAAGACACTTGCTGCATTCCAGCATGACGCCATCTGGTGCGACGCCCCTTTTCGTGCAACGGGAACTCGGCCCAGTGAGAACCTTCTGCGGGCGCGATGCTTGGAACTTCGCGTCCCTACTGTCGACATCCCAAAAGTCACCAAAGCTCTGCCCGATTTCCTGCTTGAGTCTGGCTACGCATTGCTGCGATTTGAAGAGCTAATAAGAACAATCGATGGTCAAGGCTATCCAGACGAGGACGAATCAAGCCCCCTGGAATGGGTTTTGAACTACCTCTGCAGGGTCGCAAATGAAGAACAGCCGATTTTGCGCAGCGGTTTGGAGGCAGCTGCAATACGTGGTGTAACCAGCGCCCATCTAGCCATAGCCAAACTGCTCGAAGATGAGGCTGAGTTCTATGGTGATGAACAAGCGCGGCTTCGGCGTCAGGTAAAGCGCGAAGGCACGTGGACAGTGGCTTACGTCAGCTTCTCGGACATCGATGCCGCCCCGTTGCGCGTTGAAGAGAAGTACCGTTACCACTTGTTTGCTGCCGCCAGAGACGGGGACATCCGTGCACTCACACAAGCCGCTGAACGCTATGGAAATCCAGCAATACTCGAGCGGGATCCAGATGAGTCAATGGATCCAATCAGCATGACTGAGTTCGCCGCAGAACATGGCGATATGGCGAAGTTGAAGTACTGGCTCACCATTTCAGCAGAAGAAGGCGATATTCACGCTATGCAGGAACTGATCAGCACCCATGAGCAAACGCCAGAACAAGCTTGGGTTTGGATGCATTTTTCGCGGCTACTGGGTCACGATCTGAGCAAGGACCGCTACTTTGCAATCAACGATGATGGATCACTCTGGGATGAAGACATTGGAGGGCCCGCTCATGTCGGCGGCGAAGGCGGCATCCATCTTCCGCCCTTGAGTGAGAATGCCGATGTGATCGCATATCGGATTGCCACCGAGCTACGCGACAGAATCCGCGAATAGCCACATTTCCGCTCAGCCCTGACAAGAGGCAATACCGCCACCAGCGGATATCGAAAGCGACAGCCGATGGCCTCAGAACCGGAAAGACCACGCAGCATGTCTGCGTGGCTTTTTTGATCCAAGCTGGCCCCTTCACGGACGTAACAGTACTTTTCCCTTACGCCCAGGCAGCAGGCTTGCAGTAGCCGCTTCAGCAACATCAGCCAGCTCGTAGATGGCCTGCACCGGTAGTTCCAACTCACCACTCAACACACGCTGCAGCAGTTCGCCGACAAGGCGACGCTTGTTCTCCACCGACATCTGCTGGCTTACCTTGCTGCCCCAGAAGCCCTTCACCGTGGCCTGCTTGAAGATCAGGTCGCCGGAGGGAATCTGCATGGCTTCGCCGGCCATGGTGCCGAACGACACCAGCATGCCGTTGTCACCGAGCAGTGACACCAGATCCGCGCTGGCCTGACCGCCGATGGAATCGACCGCGGCGTGTGCGAGCGTGTCGCCTAGCAGTGCCTGTGCGTGCGTCTTCCAATCCGGCTGTGCTGTCGACAGCACGTTGTTGATACCGAGTGCCTTGAGTTCGTCGACACCTGCATCGCGACGTACCAGTCCGAGTACGTGCACACCGCGTGCAGCGGCGAGCATGGCCAGGGTCTTGCCGACGGCGCCGTTGGCGGTGTTCTGCACGATCCATTGCCCCGGTTCGGCCTGCAGGAATTCAAGCAGCATCAATGCGCTCAGCGGCATGGCGATCAGCTGTGCTGCGGCTTCATCGGCGATGCCGTCCGGCACCGGAATGACCATGCGTGCAGGGGCGATGAAGTATTCGGCCCAGGTGCCGTGCACCGAGGCGGCCATGACGCGCTGGCCGATGGTGATGCCCTGCACGCCCTCGCCCAGTGCTTCGACGATGCCTACGGCTTCGCTGCCACCGATTGCCGGCAGCGTGGGCTTGTAGCCGTACTTGCCGCGTACGGTCCACAGGTCGTGGTTGTGGATGGGTGCGAGCAGGGTCTTGATCCGTACTTCGCCGGGGCCGGGCTGCGGGATGGGGCTGTCGCCCAGTGCCAGCACGTCGGCCGGTTCACCGAAGGTGGTGTGGGTGGCGCTGCGCATGTTTGTCTCCTGTTGCGAGGGGGAGAGCCGTGGTCAGAGTTCTGGCATCAGCTTCGTTTTTGTGGGAGCGGCGTGAGCCGCGAAGCACGCACATCATCAGATGGCACAGATGCCAAT